>CAZKBC010000001.1:0-32499 GCA_964551265.1 uncultured Muribaculaceae bacterium
TATTAAATAAAATAACAGCAAAAGCTGATGAAATAGGTAAAGCATATGAAACATACTTAAAAAACTCAGAAACAGAAATAGTTGCATCTCCAGTTGCTATAGCAGAACCAACAACAACTACAACAACAGGTGCAGAGCAAACAACGCCAATACCAACAGTAGTTGTACAACCTTCAACTGAACCGATATCAAGTACGAAAGGACCTTTAATAACACCAAATATATCGGGATTAAAGTTTAGTTATGATAAACAAGGAAATATAAAAAAACAAGGCGATACTGATTTTTATCCAGTTACTTCTTCAGATGGAACGAGATATTTGTTATATTTAGGAGGAAGAAAACCTACTGATCCTATACCTTCTAATATGCAAATTGTATTTGGTTTGCATGGGTATGGAGAAAGAGCAACTGGCTCTGGAAGTGAACTAAGGAGACTATTTAATAATGGTATACCTAAATATCTAAATTCTAACAGTCAAGATGTTATTGCGATAGTTCCACAAATACGAGATGGAAATTCATATGATAACTCGACTATAACAAGTCTTCATAATATATATAGTGATGTAAAAACTGCATTTGGAGCAAATAGTAAGATGGATGCAAGTGGAATTAGTATGGGAGGGCATACCCTGCTTAAATATGCTGCAGTATATCCTCAAGATTTTTCTACAATAACCATTGTTTCTGGAGCACCAAGATTAGATATGGGTTTTTTCAAGTTTACTCCAGAACAACAAAAGAATCTTCAAAATTCAAACATATTAATTGTTTCTGGAAAGAATGATTGGAGTAATGGCCAAAGTGATAGAGCAAAGCAACTTTATACATATTTGACTGGAAGTACTGGTATAGACTACAGTGTGAGTAAAAATGATTCTATGCTTGAAATTGCAAAACAACACAAGGAAAGCGGTGGAATTGCTTTTGTTCAAGTAGAGGACGCTGGACACAATACCTGGGACTATGCAACGCCTGGAATTATTGCAAAATACAATTAATTTGTTTGCTATTTAACTATGAATAATGTATAATTAAACAAGATAATAGGGGTTATTTAAGGATGTGATGCTATGCAATTGCTATTAATTAAAAAAGATAAAATTGATACTATTAAATTGCCCTCAAACATATTTGGGAGTTATTGGATTGTAGATAGAATAAACTCTAAAAGAAACAATAATCTTATTAATGTATTTGAAGAAAATGGCAAATGGAAGATAGTAAGTAATGAAGAAACAAAAATATTAGAAAGCAGCGGAATGGTTGTTGAATCAGCTATATTGACAGAATATAGTTTTTATTATATTCAAACTAAGGAAAAAACTATATATATTCTTTACTCTTGTCCTGTATATGATAAGAGTACTATTCAATTATCTTTTGCGAATGTTTCAGAAATCAATATAGGTAGTGAAAATACAAATGAAATAGTATATAATCTTCAAGTTATTGGAAAACAAAATACTAAGTTATTATATAAAGATAATATATGGAAAATTATTGACTTAGATAGTAAATTTGGGACATATTTAAACGGAATATCTATCAGAGAAACAATATTAAATAACGGAGATGTAATATTTATAATGGGTTTAAAAATTACTTTATTAGGTAATACTTTATTAATTAACAATCCTTTTAATGCTGTTTCTTATAATCAAAATATATTTACTATAGCTAAACCAATTACTATGGAATATGTTGAAATTAATGAAGAGGATGAACTTGTAGAGTTGTATAAAGAAGAAGATTATTTTTTAAGATCACCAAGATTTAAAACAATGATTGAAAAAGAAGTCTTAGTTATTGATCCACCCCCATCAAAGGAAAATACTGAAGAATTGCCTTTAATGTTCGTAGTTGGACCTATGCTTTCAATGAGCATGATGTCTTTAATGACTGTTTTTACTTCTTTGAATAGATTTTTATCTGGTGAAGCAGAGTTTAAAACTGTATTACCCTCTTTAATAGTGGCTTTTGCAATGATGCTTAGTATGATATTATGGCCTTTATTAAATAAAAAATATCAAAAAAAGAAAAAGCAAGAATATGAAAGAGAAAGACAAAAAAAATATGGAGGATATATTGATTCTAGAAGAGAACAACTAGAAGCAATATCAAGGAAACAAAAGCAAATATTAATTGAGAATTATTTGCCAGCTCCTACTTGTGAGAATATAATTATTAATAGAAATAGACAATTATGGGAAAGAAAAATAGATCAACCGGATTTCTTAGCAACCAGATTAGGAATAGGTAATACCCCATTAGAAGTTGATATAAGGTATCCTGAGACTCATTTTGCTATGGATGAAGATAATTTAAAAGATGAATTAAATAGAATGGTTAATGTATCAAAAGATTTAAAAGATGTTCCAATAAGTATTTCTTTTTTAGAAAAGAACTATTCGGCAATAGTTGGTAAAAGAAATCTAACAAACGAATTTATGAAAGAAATATTATTACAATTTGTAACTTTTCATAGTTTTGAAGATTTAAAATTAGTATTCTTAATGGATAAAGAATACGAAGATGATTGGGAATTTTTGAAACCTATACCTCATATTTGGTCAGATGATAAAACTATTAGGTATTTTGCAACCGGTTATGAAGAAATGAAAGAATTATCTTCTGTTTTAGAACAAGAATTACAAGAAAGAACAAGTTCTGAGGGATCTTCCTCAAAAGATTATAAATCCTTTTACCCATATTATATAATTATTACAAACAACTATACGATTTCAAAAAACATTAAAATATTAAATGATGTTTTAAAGCAAAAAGTTAACTATGGATATAGCGTTATAGTAATAAATGAAACTTTATCTAGTTTACCTAATGAGTGTACAACATTTATTAGTATAGATAGTAGTAAGGGCGGAGTATTTGAAAGTGAATTAATATCTACAAAACAAAAAGAATTCTTTTTAGATAAACCTTCTTTAGCAAATATGAAAGATAGTGTTTATACATTGGCAAATACGCCTCTAAAGTTAACAAAAGAGATGTATTCTTTACCGAAAGTATATTCATTTTTAGAAATGTTTGAAGTTGGTAAAGTAGAACAATTAAATGCTCTGTATAGATGGAAAACAAATAATTCAATTATGTCATTACAAACACCTATTGGTATAGATAGTCATGGAATGATTTCAAGATTAGATGTGCATGAAAAAGCACATGGGCCTCATGGACTTATTGCGGGAATGACTGGTTCTGGAAAGAGTGAATTGATAATTACTTATATTGTATCTTTAGCTGTTAATTATCATCCAGATGATGTGTCTTTTGTATTAATAGATTATAAAGGTGGTTTTTTAGTAGGAGCTTTACAAAATAATGAAACTGGAATAAAATTACCACACTTAGCGGGGTCAATTACTAACCTTGATACTGTAGAAATGAATAGATCTTTACTTTCAATTCAAAGTGAATTAAAAAGAAGACAAAGATTATTTAATGAAGTAAGAGAAGAATTAAATGAAAGTACAATGGATATTTATAAATATCAAAAGCTATATCATGAAGGGTTAATTAAAGAACCTATACCTCATTTGTTAATAATATCAGATGAGTTTGCAGAGTTAAAAACACAACAAGCTGAGTTTATGGATCAATTAATAAGTACTGCTCGTATAGGCCGTAGTTTGGGAGTTCATTTAATATTAGCAACTCAAAAACCTTCTGGAGTAGTTAACGATCAAATTTGGAGTAATAGTAGATTTAAAATATGTTTAAAAGTACAAGAAAAATCAGATAGTATGGATGTAATTAAGTCTCCAGATGCAGCTAGTTTAACTCATGTTGGAAGATATTACTTGCAAGTTGGATATAATGAATATTTTTCTTTAGGACAATCTGCTTGGACCGGTGCACAATATATACCATCAGATAAAATAAAAAAAGAAGTTGATACCTCAATAGATTTTATTAATAATATAGGAGAAATAATTAAAGAAGTTGAAGAACAAAAAAAGAATCAAAAAGCATCTGAGGGAGATCAATTAACTTCTGTAGTTAAATATTTATCTAATTTAGCAAAAAAAGAAAACATAAAAATAAAACAATTATGGTTAGATAGAATACCAGAGAAAATATTTGTAGATAAATTAACTCAAAAATATGATTATAAAACTTCTACGGGTATAATTAATCCAATAATTGGAGAGTTTGATGATCCATTTAATCAAAGTCAAGGATTATTAACTTTACCATTATCAACTGAAGGAAACGTAATTATTTATGGTGCTGCTGACAGTGGAAAAGAGTTATTACTAAATAGTTTAATATATTCTACTATAATAAGTCATACGGTAAATGAAGTAAATTTTTACATAATGGATTTTGGAACAGAATCATTAAGAATATTTTCTGAAGCTCCACATGTAGGAGATGTGTTATTCTCAGATGATGTTGAAAAAATAAATAATATATTTAAGATGATTAGAAAAGAGATAAATTCTAGAAAGAAAATATTTGCGGATTATTATGGTGACTATCAATATTTTATAAAAAATAGTGGAAAAATGTTGCCAACAATTGTAATAATAATTAATAACTTTGAAGCATTTCAAGAAACTTATGTTAATTTTGAAGAAGAAATTCTTCAACTTACAAGAGAAGGTTTAAAATATGGAATAGTATTTGTATTAACAGTTACAACTTCAAATGCTATAAGATATAAACTAGCAAAGAACTTTAGACAAAAATTATCTTTACAATTAAATGATGATAATGATTATTCTAATATATTTGATAGAGTAAAAGATAAACTTCCTTCTAAAGTATATGGAAGAGGATTAATAGAATTATCTGCTCTACATGAATTTCAAACTGCTTTTGTTAAGGATGTTGAGAATGTTAACGAATATATTATTAACGAATGTAAAGAGTTAAAAAATAAATCAAAAATAGTGGCAGATAAAGTTATGGTTTTACCTGAAAGAGTAACATTAAAGATGATTTCTCAAGATTTCAAGGGTATTACATCTGTTCCAATAGGAATTGAAAAAGAGAATTTAGAAATTTCAAGCTATAATTTTGGAAGCAGTATAGCAACCATTATGTCATCTCAAGATTTTGCGGCATCATCTAAGTTTATAAATTCATTTATTGCGCAATTATGCAAACAAGATGTAGCAGACTTAGTAGTGGTTGATAATGATGAATTATTGGAAACTAACGATATACAAGGTATGAAATACTATAAGTCGGATGCAAATCAATTTTTTGAAGATTTTAAGACAATAATAAATGAACAATATGAATTATATAAAACAAATAATTACAGTAAAAAAATATTAGATACATACAAGAATAAAATTGTGGTAATTATAGGGTTAGAAAAGTTTAAAACTAGATTAAAAGATGAAAATCAAAAGGGCCTAGAAGAATTTTTTACAAAGTCACAAGAAATGATGAAGCAAGTGTATATATTTGTAGAAAATGTTGACAAACTTAAGAAATTAGAATACGATAATTGGTATAGGAGTATAATTAATTCAAACCAAGGAATTTGGTTGGGAAATGGAATAGCAGATCAATTTGCTATTAAGTTAGTTAAAGTTGGAAAAGAACTTTATCAAGATATTGGAAGTGGATTTGGTTACAATGTAATAAGAGGTGTACCAACACTTGTAAAACTTGTTGAAGATGAAGATGGATATGGTGAAGTATTATGAATAAAATCTTTGTAATCTTATATGTTCCATCGATTGGTGAAAAATATGAAATGTTTCTACCAATTAGTAAGAAAATAGGAACTATAGCAAAACTATTAACTAAATCGGTAAACGAATTATCTGATGGAACATTTCCAATTAAAGAATCTCTCCTATACGATAAAAAAGATGGCAAAATATACGATTTAAACATCACAGTTAAAGAATCAAACATAAGGAACGGTTCTGAAATAATATTAATTTAAGTAAGGAGGTGAAGAAAGATGAATACAAATATTATGTTAAATCCTGCAGCTCTTGGAGATGAAATTAATGCAATAAATGCACTTAAAGAAAGCGCATTAACAGTAATAACTGAAACTCAAAAAGCAATAGTTGAGTTAACTGGACCAAGTGGTGGACTATCAAGTCCAGAAGGAGGAAAGTTAGCAACTACTTATACTGAAAAAGCTAATAAAATGTTAAACGATTTAGATTCTTTCGTACAAGAATATACTACTGCATTAAATAACGCTGCACAAAACTTAATTAATGCTAGTGCTACTAACTTTAGTAATATAGGTTAAAAAAAGGAGGGAATAATTATATGTTAGATATTAATATAGGCGCAATTGAAGCTAAAATAACTGCTTTAAATGCTAAGAACGATGAATTAATGAGATTATTAGAACAAATTAATACAAAGTTTGAAGGTGTTCAAGGGATTGCAAGCCGTGACGTACTTAAAATAAAAGATAAATATACTGCTGCAAAAGCATCTCAAGTTAACTTGAGAGAAGCTCTAGCATCGATTGTGGCATATTTAGGAAAAGTAAAAACAAATTACGAAGAATCAACAAATACAGTAAGATAGTTCTCTATTTATAGAGACTATTTCTAATTAAATAGTCTATATTTAATTAGAAATGGTTTTTATAAGAAAGAGTGGTGCGAATGAAAAAGGGTTTGATGAAAGTAGATTTTGTAAGTGTAAAAGCTTACTCAGACAAGTTGAAAGCAAAGGCTGAAGAAATAAATGTTAGCTTTGTTGCTCCAACAAGTATGCCAATAATAAGTGTGGGATTAGTTCCTACATATTTTACTGATTTCTCAGATGCTATTAAGAGATTTAATTTATATTTAACAAACCTTTCTGACGCAGTTGCTAAGTATCATGATGGTTTGGCTTCAATTGAAGGATATGCAACGGAACAAGGACCTGCGGTTGGAGATGATCCTGGTTATTCACCAGGAGGCAATAATCCACCAGGAGAAGGAACCCCACCAGGAGTAGTAGTTCCACCAGGAGGATCAGTTCCTCCACCAACAGTACCTATTGAAATTCCACC
Source organism: uncultured Muribaculaceae bacterium (assembly GCA_964551265.1). Taxonomy (GTDB): domain Bacteria; phylum Bacillota_I; class Bacilli_A; order RF39; family UBA660; genus JAAYGD01. Next base: position 7,016 of record CAZKBC010000001.1, read on the forward strand.
TGGACTAATGCAATTATCTGGATATGCAGCATTAGGCCCTAATGCTTCTATGAGCGATATAATGGCCTCTATAGGAGCAATTGCAGCTGGGCTTGGCATTTCTGTATCAGACTTATTTTCGGGCGAATATAACCACTTAATAAGCCAAATACTTGGTGCTGCTACAAACAATGCAGTATTTATAGCAACTATAACTCAATTAGGAGAATCTGCATTACAAGCTTATTTAAAACAATTAATGAGTGCTTCAAGTCAACCTACATTTATGGTACCTATTGCAGAATTCCTTAAGTATTTAGCAAAATTTAAAGATTCTAAATTAAGTACAATAATGAATGATCCAAAATATGCAATTGATATTAAAACAGCTCTTCAAGATCATAGAGTATCTTTAGTCAACTTAAATGATTTAGGAAGTAAAGGTGCTATAGATGTTCAAGGAGAATTAAAAAATATAATTACTGGTAATAATCAAGGATCTGTAAAAGTAGATCCAATTACTACTGAAATATTAAAAGATTATCTAACAGGTGTTGCTCAAAAGAATAATATTACACTTGATCAATTATTAAATGATGCAAAATATGCAGATTTAGCAAAGACTGCTCTAAATGAATTTTTAAAATTCTGGTTATATGGTGATCAATCCGGATTATTATTTGCTGGGTTAGCTATTGTAAACGGAAATATGGTAAGTACGCTTGCCCCAATTCAAATATCTAAAGAAGATTTAGAAAAATCAGGATATACTGAGTTAAGAGTTGGTGCATCAAGAGAAGATGTTAATGCATCTTTAGCGGCTATTTTAGCAAAATTAGGACTTACTACTGAAGATTTATATTCTGGAAAATATAATAATTTATTAACTCAAATACTAAATAATTCTTCATCAACGTCAACTTTTATATATACAGTAAATCAACTTGATGAACAAAATCTACAAGCATATTTAAATGAGTTATATAAAGCAGAATCTACTCCAAAACATTTTGTTCCTGTTTCATCTTATTTAAGTTACCTAGCAAAAGAACAAGGAACAGATATGAATGGTTTATTAACAGATGATAAATATGCTAGTTTAATAAAAGGATCTTTAGATTTACATAGAAATTCTCTTGTTAATCTAAATGGATTGAATCAACAAGAAATTACTACTATTCAAAAAGAATTAAATCAAATTATGTTACCTGAGGGAACTGAAGAATATAATGTTGATAATGTTACTAAAAAAATGTTAGAAGACTTCTTAAAATCAGTTGCTGATAAAAATAAAATTTCATTGAACGATATGTTAACTCAAGACAAATATGCACAGTTAACTAAAGATTCTTTAAATGAATTTTTAAAGTTCCAATTACATGGTGATGATAATAGTTTACCAACTGCCGGATTAATTCAAGAGTTAAATAATGTAGCAGTAGAAAATAATACTACAACTGAAAACATATTAAATGGTAACAATAATGATGCATTATCAAACTACATATCAAATACAGATAATAATACTAATGTATCAGAAGTAATTAATAATATGGATGATAAAGGATTACAAAATTTTGTTGGAGAAATAGTAAATGAAAATAAGCATCCAGAAGTGGTTGCTAATCCGGTAATACAAAAGGTTGTTCAAACCATTTATAGAAATACTGAATATATAAAAGGAAATACAAATGAAATGGTAACTCTTCCAAAAGAAGAGATTGTAGAAGAAATAAAAATAGAAGAACTTCCAAAAGAAGAGATTAAAGAAATATTAACTAAAGAAGAATATGCCCCTAAAATAAAAGAGGTAGTTCAAACAACTAACTCGTTTAATTGGGCTGGTTTGTTTCCTCTTGCTGGATTAGGATTGATTCCATTAATAGTAGCTTTGAAAAAAAGAGATAAGGGTAATGGAGAAGAAATAGCGTATGTAAGCGATGCAAAAAAAGGCTTAATAGACGCTAATTTTACTTATTTTGCTGATTCAAATATAGTTAGTGAAGAATCATTATTAGATGGAAGTAATTTCGAATTATTATCTATATATTTAAGTCAATTAGATAGTTTAAGTGCTGTATTAAATGTACTTGCTAATATGAAAGATGATAATTTACAAAAATATTTATTACAATTATATAATTTAAAATTTGAACATGTTTGGAGTGGTAATTCATTAATAATTAAGATATTATTTAATGATTTATCAAGAATTGCTTCAAAACAAGGTATCGATTTATCCACATTATTATCTAATTCAAACTATGTTGTATGGGTTAAAACATCAATTGTAGATATAGCAAAGATGTATACAAAATATGAAGAAGATATAAATACAAGTGGTGGTTTTAAATTATTCTTAAGCAGTGTTTTAGGAAAATCAATAATAGTAAATCAAGAAAACTATCAAATATTAAATACATTCTTAGAATTAAGTGCTAAGAATTTAGGAATAAATATTGAAGCTTTATTAAATCAAATATCAGAATTTAATAATAAACTTACAATATTTGCAATTATTAGATATGGAGAAGGAGTAAAACCTTATTTATTTGGTTTTATTAACTCTTTATATCAAGAAATTCCAAATGATAAAGAATATGATAATCTAAGTAAAACTGAATTTGATGAAAGAGTTTTAACTGATTTAGGATATCTATCTTTATTATTTAATTCAACAGATGAGCAAATAGAAAAAACTATAGATAAAGTTTTAGAAAAATATAAGATTTCAAAAAGCGATCTATATGGTGGTAATAAAGAAAACTTTTTTAATAATTTAATTAATAAATCTAACAATTTAACTTTAACATTATATCTATTAACTAAAATGGATGCATTTAAATTACAATTTTATTTACATACATTGCAAACAACTTCAAATGATAACAAATTAATATTAATTACAATGAAATTTTTAGAATATTTAGCAAAATCAGAAAATACGAATATTGATAGTCTATTGACTGATATTAAATACGCAAATATTATTAAAGATGCATTAACAAACTTTAAAAAATCAGTTTTAGGTATTTATTCATTAAGCAAAAAAGATGATATGTCGCTTAATGAACAAATAAACAATTTATTCTTTATGGAAGATATTAGTCCATATGGAATGGATAAGATAACAGTTGAAATGCTAAAAGAAATGTTATCAAATTTAGCAAAAACTAAAGAAATAGGTTTTAATTCTTTACTTGATATAAAAAATATTACAACCCTTAGAGAATTTATAGAAAAGATTATTGGAATAATAATGTTTATAAGTAAAGTTCAAAATAAAGATTCCTCTTCAAATAATCTTTCAAAATTACCAGACCAAACTATAAAACAAGATTCGACTCCTAAACCTATAGAAGATAAATTAGGTGGTTTTGCTAATGTAAGTAGAGTAAGTAAAGAATCACTATTAGATGGATCTAATTTAGGACTACTTACTGTTTATTTACAAAAACTTGATAATATAAATGCTGTAATTGATGTATTAGTAGAAATGAAAGATAATGTTCTTCAAGTATATTTAAAAGAACTATATTCTAAATCATTTAATAATAAATTCATTCAAATGATATTAAAATTTTTAGGATATTATGCAACTTCTGAGAATACAAACTTAGAATCATTATTATCTGATCCTAAATATGCATCAAGTATTAAAGCGGCTCTTAAGGATTTTGGAAAATCTATATTAAATTTTAATTCATTAAGTAAGATAGATCACAATGAATTAAATAAAGAAATAAATAATTTGTTTATCTCTGAAAATACCTCTATATATGGAATTGATAAAGTTACTCGAGAAATGGTTAAATTAATGTTATCAGAGTCAACAAATACTGATAATGTGGATATCAATTCATTATTAGACCCAAAAAATTCAAATGTATTGAAGAAATTATTACAAAGAGTTATTAATAATATTATGTTTCTTAATGTAGAAACTAAAGAAAACCTTAATGTAAATATTTCTCCAAATAATATGAGTACAAATAAAGAAGATATTATAAAATCATTGCAATTAGCATTTAGAAACGAATCGGTTGGAGACCCTATATTAAAGACTAAACTAAAGAATTATATGACTATAATGAATATTGATTCAGGTTTAACATTTGAAGAATATTTATATGCACAAGAGTTTAATAATTTTATAAAAATTAATTTTGATAATTCAAATATATTAACTTTAATATATACTTATTTAGGATCAGGAATTAATTACAATTTTGATATTAGTAGGAAGTTTGAAGAAATAGCTAGTAAAAATAGTCTTAATTTAAGTGAATTAAAATCTGTTAATGGAGTAAGTTTCATAGTAGAAAACATAATAAAAGAAAACAATATATTATTCACTTTAGAATCTATTCTTAATACAGATAAAGAAGTATCTTATGCTACAATAAAAAATTTATATAATATAAAAGAAAACTCAAATATTAATAAATTATTTGAATATATCGATGAAAACTTAAAAAGGCCAAAAAACAAATTGTTAGAAGAATTTTTAGAAGAAGAACAAAACTTAAAAGCAATAGTTCAATTCTTATTAAAAATATTAGTAATATTATTAATGTTAATGTTACTCTCTAACAAAAAAGAAGAGGTGAAATAATGGAATCTGTTTATGTAAATTTTGATGCAATTGATTCTAGTAATCTTGCTTTAATAAAGGATTATAACAGCGTAGTAGAACAAGCTGAAAGATTAAAACAAATAGTTGATTCTGTCGATGTAAGTTGGGTAGATAAAATAGTTAGTTCATCCGAAAAATATAAAGATTATACATTGTTGATGATAAATGATATTATTATGAATTTAGATGAATTAAAAAACCTAATGACTAATGTTGGAATAGCAATGGAAGAATATACTAATAATGAAACGACAGGGGAAACAAATATAAATAGTGTAAGTTTTTAATAGGAGGCTTTATGCAATATACTGATTATGACAAATACAAAACAGCTATTGAGAGTACTGATTTTAATCAATTAAATACTCTTTTAGCAAATATAAACTCAATAGAAAGTGATTTTGTTAATAAAATTGATGTTGATGCTAGTTGGGAAAGTAGTGTTAAAGTAGCTTTAATTGATAAAATTAATAGTTTTAAAACTGAGTTTAGAAAGCTGTCTTTAGAATCAACAAATTTAAACAACATTGTTACATTATCAGACGAATTAAAAACTAAAATTATTGAATATAAGAGATTAAATACTGAAATAAACAGACTAAACGGAGAATTAAGCACTGCAGAAAGCCATAATAAAAAAGTTAATGATGCAAATAATAGCACATCGTCATTTTCTTCAACTGGAGGTACTCAATATGGTGGAAGAGGTGGGAGTCTTGATAACTTGATTCCTGATTCTACAATTAATTCTTTAAAAACTCAAATTAAAACAAATACTAGCAATTATAATTCTATTCAACAAGAAATAGAATCATTAATTAAAAAATTACAAGCAATTGAATTTGGAAAGGCTGGAATTGCTCAAACAGCTTCTTCTACAGGAACTACTGCTCAAGTAGGACCAAGCGGGCAAACAATTGGTAACTTAGATGCAGCTACATTAGTTGCTACTGGAAGTGGTGATTACAACGCTATATTTGCTAAACAATTTGAACAACCAATACAATCTAATATTGAAGCTCTTCACTTAAGTCAATTAAGTATAAGTGGAAGTGCCGGATTAGCAAGCGTTGTTATTACAAATATGCCAGGAACAACAGATAAAAATCAAATGGTAGCAATAGATTTAGCAACTTTAGTATTACCTAAATTGAACGCTCAAAGAGAACTTGCTGATGAAGCTTTACAACAACAAAAGGATTTATTACAAAGAACAAAAGATCAAAATTTCAATAAGTTTTGGCCCGGACAAAATGATGGAGATATAAGAGAATTAGCGGTTGCTAGAGATAATGAAACTGATCCGGTTATAATTGCAGAATACAATAAGAAAATTGAAGCAGCTGTTGAAAAGTTTAATAAAGAAAATGCTAACTTAATACCTATTGAAAATGTATTGGAGCCAGTATTAACTACAACTGTTGCTGGAAATATTCCAATTCCACCAGCAGTTAAAGAGACTCAAGTATTGTCTTTATTTACAGAGAGCCTATATAATAGTCCTCCACCTGATACAACTATGAGAACTCTTACTGATTCAAGTGGAAATATTACAGGATACGAAATAGTCGATAATAGAGTCGAAAATTCTTCTCAAACTTATACATTAAATATAGCAAATGATGGATATCAATTATCAACAGGAGATCAAGGAACATATTTTTATCCTAAAAGTAATACTATCAACGATTTAAGTTCACCAAAAAATTAAAATTCAAATGATGAAATTAATTAATAATATAATAAGAATTTTTATAAACAATTTTCTTTTTGAAAATTGTTTTTTTGTGCTACAATTCCAATTGTATTAAGTATTAATTTATGATAAAATTATAGTAGGAGGATGTGTGATATGGCAAAAATACTAGACTATTTAGTGGAAAATTATATATATGTTGCGGCAATATCTGGTTTTTTTATAATAGTGTTAATTGGCTTTTTAGTAAAAGATAGAAAAAAGGGAAAAAATAAAAAAGATAAAGAAGAAAAAAATGAAAGTAATATAAATATTGTTGATAATAAACCAATAGATATACAAAATACTGAGACTAATGAGAGTATTGTTACAAAAATTGAAGAAAGTGCTGGTACAGAACCAAAGATGGATTTTGTAAAAACAATTGAAGAGAATGTAGGATCCCCTGTTGTAGAAGTAAAGGAAATTGAAGTTCCAACTGAACCAACTCTTTCAGTTGTAGAATCCTCAAGTTTTGAGATTAATAATCAAACTTATAGTATCAATGATGTTGAACCATCTAACAATAAATTTCAAGTTGTATTAGATGCAAAAGAAACAGTAAGCGAAGTTGAACCAACAGTAGTTGATAATAAAGTCGAAGTTTTCGATTTAGATGATACAGTTGTATTAAATAAGAAAAAATTGGATGATGAAGTAGATATTATTGACTTTAGTGATATAAATAAATTTGAATCTCACGATGATATTCCTAACCCAATTATTAAAGATAATTAGAATGAATGTAAAAAAAGACAAAATTCGTTGACAATTATTGTCTTTTTTAGTAAAATCATAATCGGTACATTTAAATCCCAATTTAAGTTTTCCGAAGAAACTTTAAATATTATAAGAAAGGGAAAAAATATGAATACATTTATGCAAAGAAAAGAAGACGTTAAAAGAGAATGGTATGTAATAGATGCTAGTGATATTCCTCTTGGAAGATTGTCTACAAAAGTAGCAATGCTTTTAACTGGAAAAAATAAAGCAACTTATACACCACATGTTGATTGTGGAGATAATGTTATAGTAATTAATGCTTCTAAAGTGGAATTAACAGGAAACAAACTAGAAGATAAGAAATATTATAATCATAGTCAATATCCTGGAGGTTTAAGAGTAAGAACAGCAAGAACTATGAGAGAATCATATCCAACAGAAATGATTGAATTAGCGGTTAAAGGAATGCTTCCAAAGGGCATACTAGGAAGACAAATGATTAAGAAATTATTTGTATATGCTGATGAAAATCATACTCATACAGCTCAAAAACCAATTGAATTGAAAGTTAATAAGGAGAATTAATATGGCAGAGAAAAAAGTATATATTGGAACTGGTCATCGTAAATCTTCTATAGCAAGAGTTAGAATGACATCAGGAAAAGGAAAAATCACTATAAATGGAAAAGATATGAATGAATACTTACCTTTCCCAACATTAGTGTTAGACCTATGCCAACCACTAGAAGCTACAAATACAAGAGATAAATTTGACATCGAAGTAAGTACATATGGTGGTGGATTTTCTGGTCAAACTGGCGCAATTCGTTTAGGAATAACAAGAGCATTGTTAGAATATGATATTAATACAGATCCTAAAAGTGAAACATCATTTAGAAGAATATTAAAAGCTAGCGGTTTTATTACAAGAGATTCTAGGAAAAAAGAACGTAAAAAATATGGACTTAAAAAAGCTCGTAGAGCACCACAATTTAGTAAACGTTAATAAAAAGAACATTAGAACTGCATTGAATAATTTCTACATGAAATAAAAAGTTTTTAACTATAACAGCGTCGATAATTCATCGATGTTGTTTTTAATTTTTATGTTATTGTTATAGTATACAAATTGATCTAATGCAATTTTTAATTCTTTTATATCTTTTGGTTTATTTATTTTTCAAAATATTTATTATATAATTTTAAATTACAATCTTTACCAGTTACATATGAAAGGTTAGTAAATATTTCTTTTATATATTCAATATTTTTGTTGTCATATAATATTTTGTTTGTTTCTTCTATTAAATATATTGCTTTATTAATTGCAATATGATATAAATCGTCAAATGAATGATTATATTTTTCTTCTATAATGCATGGATGATTCCATGTTTTATGTTCATTATTTAAATAATCTTCTTTATTTATATATTCTTTAGCATACGATAATACTTCTACATTTATTTTGAGAAAAGGAAATAATTTATTTATTGCTTTATATATATGCTTTTTTATTGAATAAGGATCGTATCTAAGAAGATAATAAGATAAGTTCATAATTCTTAGACTTATATAATAATATTTAGATACCTTATCAACATTAAAGGTATTGATGAAAGTATAATCTATTGCTTTATTAAGTTTTTCATCAAATCTTTTTAAGTCGAATATATATTTATGAATTTTAAATTTACTGGGTTTAATCTTTTCATTTTTATTTATCATATAATTATCTAGATATTTCTCCATCTCATCATGTTTATTTTTATATTTTAATGTTTCCTTTTTTCTTTTATTATATACTCCGGTTTTATAAAACACATATGGATGAACAGTTGAATCTAAAGAGTAATGAAGAATAAAGCCATATAAAAAATTAATAACATCTGTGTTATTTTCTAGATTATTTTCAACAATATATTTAATTAGATTATAAAAAAATAATTGAGTATTTATTCTTTGTACTTTTTTACCTAGTTTTCTAATATCTTTAGCTATATTTATATTAAAAGAATGATAAAAAAATAATATATCGGGTCCCTGAGAAAATGTTTTTAATCTATTTATATCAATATTCTTCTTACTCTTCAATTTATTATAAACATCAGTAGCAAAGTATCCATGTGTTATTGAACTTGGCATATTACACCTCACTACTATATTAGAGTTTTTTTATTAAAAAATCAACAATTTTATGTTATAATTTTAATGGTGATAATATGGCATTTAAAAAAGAATTTAAAACTCTCGATCAACAAATTGATATATTGAAGAGTAAAGGTTTGATAATAGATAGTGATGAAAAAGTAAAAAAGATATTATTTAGAGAAAATTACTTTTTTATAAACGGATATAGATATATATTTTATAAATCTCAAAATGAAAGAGAATTCATTGAGGGTTCTACATTTGATGAGTTATATGCTTTTTTTCTATTCGATAGAAATGTAAGAAATATAATGTTTAAAAATATATTAATAATTGAAAATAATATTAAGTCAGTTATGAGTTACGTCTTATCAAAAAAATATGGTATAAAAGAAAAAGATTACTTGAAAGTATCTAATTTTACTAAAGATTTTTCAAAATCAAGAAGAGTATCTGATGTTATAAGTAAAATTAGAAGACAAATTAAAATTAATAGTAAACAGCATAGTGCAACACTCCATTACATAACAAACTATGGATATGTTCCAATGTGGATAATGGTAAAAGTATTATCATTTGGAATAATAAGTGAACTATATTCTATTCTTAAAGATGAAGACAAAAAAGAAATTGCGGATTATTATGGTGTTCCATTTGAAAACTTAGAGATATTCTTGGCAGTAACTGCTAATTATAGAAATTTATGTGCTCATGAGGATATATTGTTTGATCATAAGACACAAAGAGAAATACCAAACACAATTTATCACGAAAAATTAAATATTCCAAAAGTAAGTGATGAATTTGTTTATGGAAAAAACGATTTCTTTTCAGTAATTATTATTATGAAACATATGTTAACAGAAGAAGAATTTAGATTGTTGCTTTATGAAATAGGTTATGAAATAGATTTATTAGATGGAAAAGTTTCTTCAATTCCTTTATCAAAGATATTACATAGGTTAGGATTTGTAGATAACTGGAGAGATATATTAGAATAGGAGGATTTATGAAAAAAAGTAAGAATTATATTTTAGTATCAATATTAATGTTTTTCCTAGGATGTTTAGGAATGTATTTGTTAATAAGTTTTGTACCACTTAAGACTAAAACAATAAAAGAAACTATGAATCAATATAAAATTGAGGATACTGCGATTGAAACTGCAATAGATAAAGTATATGATGCAGTTGTTGTTGTAGAATCGTTTTTAGATACAAGAAAAGCTGGAACTGGAACTGGATTCATATATAAGAAAGATTCTAAATATGGATATATTATGACTAATGCTCATGTACTTGGAACGGGCAATAAAGCAAAGATTATTCTATCTGATAATAAAGAAGTAGACGCTAAAATATTAGGTAAAGATGTTTTATCTGATATTGCGGTATTATCAATAGATTTAAAATATGTAAAAAATGTAGTAGAAATAGGAGATAATAGTAAGACTAAATTAGGAAATACTGTAATTACTATAGGAGCTCCTATGGGTAGTGAATATAGTGGAACCGTTACTAAAGGAATAATATCAGGTAAGGATAGGATGTTATCCGTTAGTTTAAGCAGTTATGGATCTAGTGATTTAATGATAAGGGTACTACAAACAGATGCTGCTATCAACCCAGGAAACAGCGGAGGACCACTATTAAATGTAGCGGGTCAAGTAATTGGAATAACTTCTTTAAAATTAGTGCAAAGTGAAGTTGAAGGTATGGGATTTGCCATTCCTATTGAAGATGCTATGAGATATGTAGAGGACTTAGAAAATGGTAGAGAAATATCAAGACCATTTATTGGAATAGAAATGATAGATGTTAATGAAGTTTACTCTCTTTTCCTAGAAGGCATTATGATAAATGAAAAGATTGAAAAAGGAGTAGTAATTACTGGTGTATCTAAAGATTCTCCTGCAGAAAAAGCGGGTTTAAAAAGAGGAGATGTTATACTAAAAATAGGTAATGAAGAAATAGATAATAAAGCTGAACTTAGATATGAGTTATATAAACATAAAGTAGGAGATAAAATTAATGTATTTGTATACAGAGATGATAAGATAAAAGAATACAGCTTAACATTGGTAAGTAGTAACAATAAATAGTATTCTTGGAGGTATATTATGTATGAAGATTTAAAGGTATTAAAGAGAGATAACAAAAAGGCTGATTTTAATGGTGAGAAAATAGCAATTGCAATAAAGAAATCTTTTGATAGCAGAGAAGAATTCATAGATAAGTATACTGATGAAGATATCAATAAAGTATATAAAGCTGTACTAGATGATATATTTGATAATTATTTTGAAAAACCATATATTAAAGTTGAAGACATACAAGATGTAATAGAAAAGATTCTCATTAAACTAGATTATAAGGATGTTTATGAGTCTTTTTCTAACTATAGAGATAAGAGAGCAGAATCAAGAAAAATGTTCTTATCTGAGCCTAAACAACACAAATTATTAAAAGCAATAGAAAAGATAACATTAAAACAGGATTGGGTTAAAAAAACTAATACTACACCAAATGATGTTATATTTAATTATGGGAATATTATTTCTGAAGAATTTGCAAATGCATATTTATTAAATAGTAAATATACTCAGATGCAAGAAAGTGGACAAGTATATATAGATAATATAGAATCTATTTCTATAGGAACAACAGAGTCATGCATTATAGATATTAACAAAATATTAGAAAAAGGATTTAGTATAGAAAATATTCACTATAAAGAGCCAAACGACATGTTGTCATATTTAGACTTAATGTCCTTGATAATAAAGAGAAATTCTGAAGATCAACATGGAGATCAAGGTATTCAAAGTTTAGATTTTATGATGAAACAAATTGTTATTAATACATTCAAAGAAATATTTAATGATAAGTTATATGAACATCTAGATGTAAATGGATATTTAAATTTTGTAGATTTTGATTCTATTTCAAAAGATATTTCAAAATTAAATTCTATTAATATAGATATAAGTTTATTTTATAAATATTCTAAAGAAGTACCTCAAATAAAAAACATATTAGAGAAATCATACAATAAATCTTTAGAATCAACTGATAAAATTGTTTATAAAGCATTATATAAATTCTTACATAATTCGTACTATAAGGTAAATGATAAATGTAGAATAGTTACTATTTCTTTAGGAATTGACACTTCATATGAAGGAAGAATGATTACTAGAAATTATTTATTATCTTTAGATGATAAAGTAGTAACTAAGACAGTATTTAAAATAAAAAAAGGTATAAACTATAATGTGACAGATATTAATTACGATTTATTTAAATTAGCGATATCCATAATATTTAAAGGCAATAATATAGGATTTTCTTTTATGGATTTTAAACCAAATTTTAAAGAATATAATGGTTCTTTGGAATCAGAAGTATTTTATTTTAATAATGGTTTAAGAGTAATGGAAAACATATTAAACGAAAAAGTTAATGTTTTAGGAAGGGGATTATTATCAAAAACATATATTAATCTTGCTAGAATTGGATTAAAGAATACTAATCAAGAAGAAAATAAAGAAGAATTATTCTCAGAAATTGATAATACTTTGAATACCGTTATAGAACAATTATACGATAGATATTTAATACAAGCAGAAAGGAAAGCTTCTGAATTTCAATTTTTAATGGGTGAGAATGTTTACTTTGAATCTAAAGGTCTAAAACAAGGGGAAAAAGTAAAGAAATCTATTAGAAATGGTTTACTTGGTATTGGCATTATTGGTCTTAATGAATGTATAAAGGTATTAAAGTTTAAAATAACTAGTGATGAGATTATAGATTATATTTATAAAAAAATACATAAATATAAAAATGAGTATAACCTAAATTATGTACTTATTGGACCAGATAAAGATTTATCAAAAGAATTCATAGATATCGATAGAGCTATATATGGAGATATTAAAGATGTAACAGATAAAGAATACTATGATTTATATTTTAATAATATATTTGAAGATAAGAATATTACTAAATTTAATGGCGGATATTTGATTGAAAAAGAAAATACATTTAAATCGGAGGAAGAATTAATAAAGTTTATTAAAGATCAAGATATTGGATATATAAGTATAATAAAAAAAATTGAAGATTAATTCAATTTTTTTATTTAAATAATTTTTTAGGATATATTCCTTTTGTTATAAGATTCTTTATTTCATTTACTACTATTTCTTTATCCTCTTTATATGTTATACCTATCCATTTAGCAGGTGTTTTTATTACTGCGATATTAACCAATTTTTTTTGTAACATTTCATTCATTACTTCTGGTATTAAATATTCAATCTTATCAATCTTATCAATATTATTATTGAAATAATCAAATATATTATTTTCTAAATATTCAAATAACTTAGGAGTAAATGTAATCATATTCATTGATACTAATGTATCAAAATCAACTTCAACTTTTCTTTCATCTACAAGAGCTTTTGCTACATATCCAGTATCATTTTTTTCAATATTACTTTCAACTAACTCTATTAGTTTGTTTTTATCTCTAATACAAACTCCTCTTTTAACTGAACCGCTCTCTGTTACAGTGTTTCCTAAAATATAACCCGCTATAGCAAAATCATTCTTTGATTTATCTATGAAATTACTTAGTAGTTCAAATGATTCTTTTCCATAAAAGTCATCAGCATTTATTATTGTAAAATTCTCTTTTATTACATCTTTACTACAATATATTGCGTGTGCAGTACCTAGTGGTTTTGTTCTATCCTTTGGAATAGATACTTTTTTTGATATATTATCATTCTTTTGAAATACATAATGAACTTCTACTATTTTTTCAATGTCCTTACCAACTTTTTCTTTAAATAATTCAAAGTTCTCTTCTTTAATAATAAAAACGATTTTATTATATCCCGCTTTTATAGCGTCGTATATTGAATAATGAATAATAAACTCTCCATTAGGTCCAACAGGTTCTATTTGTTTTAAACCGCCAAACCTACTGCCCATTCCAGCAGCTAATATAAGTAATGTTTTTTTCATATGTCCTCCTTTAATTATGATATCACAAATATATTAAATGTCTACAATCAAATCTTTTTAACAAATTGTTAAAAACATATTGACAAATTGATGTGTTATTAATATAATGTTAATAACAGAAAGAAAATTATTCTAAAAAAGGAGGATATATGAAAAAGAATTTAGAAGAATTTAAGAAATTGCTTATTATTGTAGACATGGTTAATGGTTTTGTAAGGGAAGGAAAAATGTCTGATAAAAAAATTGAAGAAATTATTCCAGAACAACTTAGACTAATCGATCAATTTTTATTAGATAAAGAAGGAATAGCTTTTATTAAAGATACTCATAATAATGGATGCAAAGAGTTTGATAGATATCCAGAACATTGTGTTAATGGAACATCTGAATCAGAATTAGTAGACGAATTAAAAGAGTATGAAGATAACTCGTTTGTATATACAAAAAATTCAACAAGTACTATGTATGCCCCTAAGTTTATTGATGATATTAATAAGATGAAATCTCTTAGGGAAATAATTATTGCGGGATGTTGTACAGATATATGTGTCTTAAATCTTGCAATACCTCTTCAAAATTATTTTGATCAAGAAGATAGAAGAGTAGATATAATCGTTCCTACTAATGCAGTTGAAACTTATGGAGCAGATTATCATAATAGGGATGAATACAATGATATGGCATTTAAATTGATGAATCAAGCAGGAATTAAATTAGTTAAAAGATATGGAGGAAATAATGGAAAATAATACAATGATGACAGATTTTTATGAGCTTACTATGGCACAAACATATTTTGATAAAGGAGAAAAAGATAGAAAGGTTTACTTTGATGTATTTTATAGGTCTAACCCCTTTAATGGAGGATATGCAATATCTGGAGGATTAGATAACATTGTTGAATATATAAATAATTTCAAAATCTCAGAAGATAATATAAAATACTTAAGAAACTTAGGAATATTCAAAGAAGACTTTTTAACATATTTAAAAGATTTAAAATTTAATGGAGATATTTTTGCAATACCTGATGGTACTCCAATATTTCCAAATGAACCAATTATAACTGTAAGAGCAAATGTTATAGAAGCTCAAATAATAGAAACTGCACTTCTAACAAATTTTAATCACGGAACTTTAGTAACTACAGCTTCAAAAAGAATTACTGAAGCAGCTAAAGGTATTCCTGTTATGGAATTTGGAGCAAGAAGAGCAAGGGGAATAGAATCCGCAATTGAAGCTAGTAAATATGCATATATTGGTGGGTGTACAGGAACAAGTAATGTATTAAGTGGAATGAAATATAATATACCAGTAATGGGAACAATGGCACACAGTATTGTAAGTGATGCAGATACTGAATATGAAGCGTTCTTAGATTATGCTAAGAGCAATCCCAATAATTGTTTATTTTTAGTGGATACATACGATACATTAAAAAGTGGAGTCCCTAACGCTATTAAAGTTGCAAAAGATTATTTAATACCCAATGGTTTAAAATTTAAAGGTATAAGAATAGATAGTGGAGACTTAGCTTATCTTTCTAAAGAGGCAAGAAAAATGTTGGATGAAGCTGGTTTTTTAGATACCAAGATTACTTTATCAAATAGTTTAAATGAAGAAGTAATCAAATCATTAATTGACCAAGATGCAAAATTTGACTCTTTAGGAGTTGGAGATAATATATCTGCCTCTAAAGAAAGAGTTGGAGGAGTATATAAATTAGTGGCAATTGAAAAAGATAACACAATAGTGCCAAGAATAAAAGTAAGCGATGACACAATAAAAACAACCAATCCTGGATATAAAAAAGTAATTAGGTTTTTTGATAAAGAATCAGGATATGCTCTTGGAGATGTAATTGCATTACATAATGAAACTATTCCTACTGATCAATATACTTTAATTAATCCTATTGAAGAATGGAAACAAAAAACAATTAACAACTATGATGCTAAAAATATGATGATACCTATTTATATAAATGGAAAACAAGTATATAATGTTCCTAGTGTTAAAGATAGAAAATCTTACTGTAATCAACAATTTGATACAATATATCCAGAGATAAAAAGAAGTTCTAATCCTCATGAATATTATGTAGACTTATCTAAAGACTTATTAGAGTTAAAGAAAAGATTAATACAAGAGAGTATTAGTTCTAGACCAAAAATAAAGGAATTAAAATGATTAGAAAAGAAAAGTTAGAATTAATCAAATTGTTTTATGAAGAATTAAAAACAAAAGAAATAACGAGAGTAAATAATACAAGTTTTATTACAAGCGAAAAATATAAAATTACTTTAAATAATGGTAAAATCATTTATAGAGAGAAAATATTTAAAAGTAACAAAGATGGAAGTGCTTCTATAATTCTTCCAGTAACAAAAGAGGGAGAAATAGTTACTGTTGTTGAACCTAGAGTGTTTACTAAAGATACAGTAGCGGTAGGGTTTCCATCTGGATATATAGAAGAAAATGAAGAACCACTTAAAGGTGCTATAAGAGAACTTAAAGAAGAAACTGGTTATGTATCTGATAAATGGATAAATATAGATTCTTATTATCAAGATGAAGGATGTAGTGGTGCATATAATTATAGCTTTATAGCGTTTGATTCAGAAAAGAAATTTGAACAGAAGTTAGATCAAGATGAACTAGTTAGATATATTCTATTAAATTATGATGAATTATTTGAACTAGAAAGAATAGGATATATATCAGGAGCTAATTCAAAATTAACACTTAATAAATCTATTCCATATATGAAAGGGAGGAAAATATGAAATTTGATGCAATGAAAGAAAAAAATAATGTAGTAAACTTTATCAAGGACTATTATAACAAACACAACTTAGGTGGAGCTGTAATAGGTATTAGTGGAGGTAAAGATTCTGGAGTTGTTGCAGGATTATTTGTAGAAGCTTTAGGAAAAGAGAATGTAATAGGATTTACATTACCATGTCATTCAAAAGATGAAGATAGAAAACACGCTAAGTTAGTAAGTGATTACTATGGATTTAAATTATATAACTTTGACTTAACAAATGTATTTGATTCATTTAAAGAAGAATTAACCGATATGATTGAAGTTGATTCAAAAGATACATTAAATAGTGATATTAATTTAAAACCAAGACTAAGAATGTCTACTATGTACTATATGGCAGCATTATTCTCTAGTATTAATAAAAAAACATATTTAGTAGCGGGTACTTCTAACAAGAGTGAATTATTTGTTGGATATTTCACAAAAGGAGGAGACTCAGTATATGACATATCACCTCTAGCCGACTTTACTGTTGATGAAGTAATAGAAATTGGAAAAGTATTAAACGTTCCAAAAGAAGTATTATTTAAAACTCCATCTGATGGATTATCTTCTTTATCTGATGAAGATAAGTTAGGAGTTAAATATAAAGATATAGCAAGTTATATGGAAGATCCTTTTTCAGTTGATGAAGAAATAGGTAAAAAAATTCAAAAATTACACGATAATAATGCACATAAGTTTAACCTACCAACTTATAGGAGGTAATATGAAAACGGGAGTTTATGTAGGAAGTTTTAATCCAGTACATAAAGGACACATAAAAGTAATAAACCATTTATTAATTAATAATATAGTAGATAAAGTAATTGTAATACCAACTAAAAACTATTGGGATAAGAACAACTTAATAGATATAAATGATCGGATCAATATGTTAAAGATATATGAAAATAATAAAATAATTATAAATACTAATTTAAATGAATTACAATATACTTACCAAGTATTAGATGAATTAAAAAAAGAATATAAAGATCTATATTTAATAATTGGAGATGACAATCTAATTAGTTTTGATAAGTGGAAAAATGTAGATGAAATATTAAAAAACAAAGTTATTGTAATGAAAAGAAACAATATAAATTTAAATCAATACATAGAAAAGTTTACTAATAAAGATAGTTTTATTATAGTAAATGATTATGTACCGTTAGACATTTCCTCAACTCAAATTAGAAAATTAATTACTAATTGTGAAACAAAAGACTTAGAAAATTATTTGGATAAAAAGGTGTTAGATTATATATTGAAAAACAATCTTTATCAATAAAGTATGGATATAATGAAGAAGATAATAAAAGACTTTAAGCTAATTGAATGGATTATGATACTTTCTGTAATAATATTTACAATATACTTTGCTATTACTGATAAAACTAGTCCTACTTGGTATTTGATAATAAACTCTATCGCAGCTATATCTGGAATATTCTGTGTAGTACTATGTGCAAAAGGAAGAAAAAGCCAATATATATGGGGACTACTAAATATAGTTGGTTATGTAATAATAGCGTATATAAATAAATACTATGGAGAAGTAATGTTAAATGCATTATATTATTTACCTTCTCAGTTCATAGGTTATTATTTATGGAACAAAAACATGAGTAAAGATAAAAAGACAGTAAGTAGCAAGAAACTTAATTTTAAGCAAACAATATTATTCTTAGTAGTGTGTGTAATAGGTATATATCTATATAAGTTATCCTTAGACTTACTTGGGGGAAAAAATACAATTCTTGATAGTGAATCAACATTTATTTCATTATTTGCAAATATATTAATGTTAGCAAGATATAGAGAACAGTGGTTATTATGGATAATTATTGATATAATAACAGTAGTAATGTGGTTATTAGTTAATGACTTAATAATGGTTACTATGTGGTCAGTATATTTAATAAATGCTTTCTATGGATATTATAATTGGAGTAAAATGTATGAAAGATCAAATGTTTAAAGTTGGTATGTATGGAGGATCTTTTGATCCTCCTCACATGGGCCATTTTCACGACATAATAAGAGCTTCATCTATGTGTGAAGAATTATTTGTAGTAATTAGCTGGTCAGAAAAAAGAGAATCTACAACAAAAGAATTAAGATATAGATGGATAAATAATGCTTTCAAACATTTAGATAATATTAAAATATTATTATTACAAGATACCGCTAATAGTAAAGAAGAATATAATGATAACTATTGGGAAAAAGGGGCTCTTGAAATTAAAAAAATGATTGGAAAGAAAATCGATGTAGTATTTTGTGGATCTGATTATCGCAAAACAAAAAGATTTGAAAATCTATATGGTGAAGACAGTGAAATAATATATTTTGAAAGAGAAGAAATACCTATTAGTTCAACAGACATAAGAACTAATGTTTTTAAGCATTGGAATTACTTACCTCAAGTATGTAGACCATACTATGTAAAAAAAGTATTGATAGTCGGAGGAGAAAGCACTGGCAAGTCAACTTTAGTAAGAAATTTAGCGATAGCATACAACACCAATTATGTTAGAGAAGTTGGTAGAGAAACTTGTGATATAGCGGGCAAAGAAGAGTTTATGAATAAAGATGATTTGGTAGAAAACTTATTAAGACAAAAAACACTAGAACTTGAAGCATTATATAATAGTAATAAAATATTATTTATTGATACAGACTCTATTACTACTAAGTTCTATTCAAAATTTTTATTAAACAATTCTAATGATATAAAAGAATGCAGTAATCTTGCAGATTCTATTACAGCAATTAATAATTTTGATTTAGTTATATTATTAGAACCTACTGTTAAATTCATTCAAGATGGAACTAGAAACGAAAAGATTAGAAATAATAGAGATAAATATAGTGAGCAATTAAAACAATTATTAATTGAAAGTAAAAAAGAGTATATTTCATTATCAGGAACATATTTAGAAAGATTTAATAAAACTAAACAGATAATAAAAGATAAATTTGATATAGATGTATAGGAGTATATATGAAAGAAATAATTGATTATTTAAAAAAGAACAATTTAAGAATATCAACTATGGAATCATGTACTGGAGGATTTATTGCTAATTCTATCACTAATAATGAAGGTTCAAGTGAAGTTTTTTATTTTGGTGCGGTAACATATTCAAATGAATATAAAATAAAATTAGGTGTTTCAAAAGATATAATAGATAAGTTTACTGTATATAGTATTGAAACAGCTAAAGAAATGTCTAAAGCAATATCTATATATACAAATTCTAATTATGGTGTTGGTGTTACTGGTAAAATTAATAAAGTAGATAAGAATAATCTTTTTGGAAATAATAATGAAATATATATTAGTATCTATGATACTATTAATAAATCTTTTTATACAAAATCATTATTAACTAAATATAAAGATAGAGAAAAAAACAAAGAGTATATTTTAGAAAATTTGATTGTTCTGTTTAAAGAGAATATAATGATATCCTAGGAAAGAGGTATATATGAAAGAACTTGAAGCCTTAAAAAATAGAACTAATGAAAATTGGATTAATTACTTAGTTAAAACAAAAGAGAAAAACTTTAATTATGAAAGAATAAATTCATTAACTGAATTATCAAACAAATTAGTATATAACTATGTATTAAATTCTTTTGAAGTATTAGAAACAAATAAAGTAGATGAAAAAGTATATTATTATGTTTCTGAAACTTTAAAGTGGATGGAAGTAGCAAAAGCTGGTTCTAGTAAGGATAGAAAAAAATGGACTGTAAATAATTATGATTTATATGTTCATAATATAGGTTCTTCAGAAATATATTGCTCTGAAAATGAGAACTATGATGAAGTTGTAAGGGTATTAATTAAAACTCATGGACTAATAGGTCAATATATAAGAGGGGAAGTCAACTTAAATAAAAATAAAGAATTATATGATTTAATAGAAAAAAAATTAATTACAAAAGAATTGCTTAAAGAAGTATTAATAGTATTAAATGAATGTGTTGTAAAACCAGTATCAGATGATTTATATGAATCTATAAAAAAAGAAATAGTAATTGCAATTGAGAAAATTATTAACAATGATTTTGAAGAGGATATAGATTTATTAGATAGATTAAAAAAAATTAATAAACATTTAAACGAAGAAGATTTAATATTGATAGAAGACAATAATATTAAAAAGGCATTAAAAAAAGTATTTGATAATCTTGAACTTTGGTATTATGAAGGAGCTTTAAAGAATTTCAGTTTTGAAGAAAGAATTAAAGTATTATTATATATTTCTAATAGTATTAGTTTTAATGATAACCATTTAACATTTGAAAAATTAATGAAAAGTATATATTTTGATTACAAAGGTAAAAAAATTGTTAATATATATAAAAAAAGAATTATAGAAAGTATGCTAAGTGAATTAAGTTTTGAAGATATAATTAATAATAATATTAAAACTAATCCTCATATAAGATTTAATTTAAAAAGAACATCAAATACGATGTTGTTTAATTTTGTCTTTTCTATTCAAGCTACTAAATTAATAGAGTTTTGTGAAGTAGCGTACACTAGTAATTCCCTATATAATAAAGCTGTTTATATGTTATATGACTTATTTGGTTTTAGAAGAGATAGATATGATAGATTTTATAATGAAGTAAATTACTTAAATACAATGAATGCATCTACTCACAATAAAAAAATATTGATAGATTTTATAGTAGGAAAAAACGTATTAGATGTTGGACCTGGTGGAGGAGCATTATTAAACTTAATTGAAGAATCTAATAATAAATATAATGTATTTGGAATTGATATATCAGAGAATGTAATAGAAGAATTAGCTAGGAAAAAAGAAATAGAAAATAGGAAATGGAAAATAGTAAAAGGTGATGCTTTATATTTAGAAAAACATTTTGAAAAAGATAGCATAGATACCATTATCTATTCATCTATAATACATGAATTATATTCATATACAAATTATAATGGTAAGAAATTTAATATAGATACAGTAATAAAAACACTTCAATCTGCATATAATATAATTCCAAAGGGTGGAAGAATTATTATTAGAGATGGTATTATGACTGAACCTATAGATCAATATAGAATTATTGAATTTAATAATATAAAAGATTTAGAAATATTAGATAATTATTGTAATGATTTTAAAGGTAGAAAAATATCATATGAAAAAATAGATGAAAACAAAGTAAAGATGCTTATAAATGACGCTATGGAATTTCTTTATACTTATACTTGGGGAGAAAATTCATATTCGCTTGAAGTACAAGAACAATTTGGATATTTAACCCCAACTGAATACATTGAATTAATTGAAACCAATTTAAAAGACTCAAGAGTAATAGAAATAAAGGCATTCTTACAAAGTGGATATGAAGAAAACTTATTAAATAAAATTTCAATATATAATGAAGATATGAAAGTAGTAAAATTACCAAATAGTACTTGTATAATAGTTATAGAAAGGAATTAATATGAAGTATAAAAATGAAAAAGAATTTTTAAAAGCATATAATCCAAATGAATATGAAAAATTGTCAATGACAGTAGATATTGTTATTTTTAGTGTTTCAAGTGGAGAAAAAGAAAATTATAGAAAACTTAATAATAAATATTTCTCTGTGCTATTGGTTAAAAGAGATGATTATCCTTTTAAAGATAAATGGTGCTTACCAGGTGGATTTATAAAAATTGATGAGAACTTAGATGAAGCTCCAAAAAGAATATTGAAAAATGAAACGAATCTAAAAGATATATATATGGAACAACTATATACATTTGGAGAAATAAATAGAGATCCTAGAATGAGAATAGTAAGTACATCATATTTAGCGTTAATAGATAAAAAAGAATTAAAGGAAGAATTAGTTAATAATGCATCTTGGTTTAATATTAATTTTAAAGAAGATGAAAAAAGAATTATAATTACATTAAATAACGAGAAAGAAAACTTTACAATAAAAATTAAAAAAACACTATATGAAAGAACTACTGATAGATATAAGTATACTATAGAAGAAGACAATAATTTAGCGTTTGATCACGCTATAGTAATAGCTTCTGGTATATCTAGATTAAAGAATAAATTAGAATATACTGATATTGTGTTTAATATGATGCCTGATGAATTTACCTTAGGAGAATTACAACAAGTATATGAAGTTATATTAGGAAGAAAATTATTGGATCCTGCATTTAGAAGAATCATTGCTAATAAAGTTGAAAAAACTGGTAATATGAAAACAGGTGGAGGACATAGACCATCAGTCTTATTTAGATACAAGAGATAAAGTTTAGTTATATTAAGTGAATCCAAAAAAACAAACTTATTTAAGTTTGTTCTCTTCTATTAATTATATTTTTTTGTTTTCTATGCAATTACTTTCTTTAGAGTTTTAACCAATTTTTCTTGTAAAACCGGTCTTGCAAACTTATCTTCTAAGCTTAATATACTATTCATGTATCTATCATAGGCTTTATCATATTCTTGATTTTCTATTGCAACAACACAATAATCAACAACATTATCATATATATAATCATATACTATATTTTTATATTCATTATTATCTATTGCTTCTACTATAAGGGGAGCAGTTACATAGTAATGTTCTACATTATTTTTTGAAACAAAATTATCTCTAAACCATCTAAGAACTTTTAGTTCATAGCAATTATCATCAAAATTATTTGAATAATGTTTCATACATGCAGATGTTATATAACAACCCCCAGATGATTTCTCGTTTTCTCCATTAACATTATCAATTGAATCCCAAGTTCCCTTTTCGTAGTCAACTTTTACATGAATTGATTTGTGATCTTTTTCTGAAGGATCTTTGTCATAAAAATCTATTTTGCTTCCTTTATCGCCATCATATCCATTTATTTTGATAAACATTCCCTTTTCGTTTTCATATCCTTTACCACGAGGACCATTTCCCATATTATTTTTATCCTTTCATTTCTAGTTGTGTTTTTCTTAAATACATTATTATTTCATACCATATAACTATTTCATCAGCTAATTCGCTTTCTTCTCCCATTTTTAAATCAAATAAACATTTTTCTTTTAGTTTATCTAATTTGTAGTAAACATCAAGAAGAGGGACCTGGTTTATTAATGACAAATCTTTTTTAATTTCGTATTCTGCAGCCCAATTAAGGATAATAGAAAACAATTCTATATATTCCGAACGAATCTCTTTATAGGAGTCTAATACTGTTACAATTGAGAGCGGACCAAGTAAACGAGTAAAAGCCAAGGATATGTTGTGTTTTGATAGATTATTTGTATCAAACCCTATATCTTTTTCTTTTTTCATTATAACCTCACCACCTTATTTTTGCTATTAATCATATTACTTATTATATTACTCTAAATATTAATATTAGCAAGATATATTTATTAAAAGACAATATTTTAAATATAAGAATAGATAGTAATTTTATAAAGTTTTAGTTTCGACTATTTATTATTAGAGCTCCTATAGAAGCAATTGTAAAGTCAATTCCTTCAATATATAATTCATCTATAAGAGAACACTCTCCAATTAAGTATGATGATTCTTTGGAAACCAAATCATATTCTTTTAAGTCAATATTGTATATATCATTAGTTTTAACATATATTTTCTTCCAAGATGTAACTTTTTCCAATATTAATGATAAATTGTTTTTTAATTCATCTATAGTAATTTTTGAATTCCAATGTATTAATTCGTTGATAATTTTGTTGGGATCATTTTTAATAACTGATAAGGCTAAATTCAAATGCTTAATAAGAAAATTAAAGTTTTTTAATAACTCATTTTTCATAAATTTCTCCTTAACATATATAATCACATTATATATCTAATATACTACTAATAATAAAAATATCAAGTAATGCTAGGAGTATTTACCAACAAAGTATTAATATAATAATAACAGTGAATTTGACATTTAATAAAATGGTGATATTATATTAATCGATTTATTTATGGAGGCAATATGAAAGAAAAATTAATCAAATGTTCAAAAATTAGTGTTGATTTTATTGAGAATGATCCAGTAGATGTTAAATGTGGAGGGCCAAAATATTTAGGATTTGATTTCTTCGTTAAAAATGAGGAAGATGAGAATATGATAAAGTTTATTGACGGAACTTTAACAGAACTTAAAGTGCCTTGTTATAGAATCTATGTTAATGGAATTTTTGATTTAAATCCAAACAAAGTATGGAGCAAAGAAAAAATAATTACTACAATAAAAAATGACGCAGATGAATTAATACAAGAATCACATCGCAGCTATAGTAAAAGAAGATAAGAAAAAAACTCAGAGTAATCTGAGTTTTGCTTTTTTATGGAGCGGGTGATGAGTGTATTTACAACTCTAATAGTGAATTGATAAAATAT
>CAZKBC010000002.1:0-10342 GCA_964551265.1 uncultured Muribaculaceae bacterium
A
Source organism: uncultured Muribaculaceae bacterium (assembly GCA_964551265.1). Classification (GTDB taxonomy): domain Bacteria; phylum Bacillota_I; class Bacilli_A; order RF39; family UBA660; genus JAAYGD01. The sequence goes on from CAZKBC010000002.1 coordinate 2, forward strand.
AATTAATAAAACTAATAACATAATCCAATACATAAATCCTCCTATTAAAATTATTTTATAATTTCCTTTGTTTGTTTTTTTCTAATGATAGATCCATTACAATTTTATACACATCATCATTTATATCTTCAATAGATCTCATTTTATCATCTTTAACACATTCTACTGTTTTAAATCCATGGAGATCTGCAAGCTCTAAATATGCTGTTTCTGCCAACTTTAAATACTCTAAATCTGCTTCATGTTGATCTGGCGTTTCTGCTCTACTTGCTTTTAATTTTTGAGCAAATTGATGAGGAACATATAATAGTATTGTTAAATCAGGTCTAGGGAGTTCTAATAACCCATATTCTAATTTATTTAACCAATCATACATTTCAAATCTTTCTTCAGAAGCTTTTATTTTACCTCCTTGATGTGCCATATTTGATTCAATATATCTATCAAGTATTACATTATGGCCTTTATCTAAATATTCATAAACTTTAGGTATATTATATTTCCTGTCGGCTGCAAAGTAAAGAGATGCAACCTTAGCAGGAACATTAGAAGCTCCTTCTTCAAAAAAACCTTCTCCTATTAATTTTTTACCTAAATATGGTCCTCCAATTATTCTTCCTGTTGGAGTTTCATACATGGGAAATGATAACTTCTTAGAAGGTATATTTTCATTATTTAATCTCTTTTCTAATAGATTTGATTGTGTTTCTTTACCAGAACAATCAGTACCTTCAATAACAATTAATTTACTCATTAAATTACCTCCATTTAAGTTTTTAATTTTATTTATTATATCACTATATGTCTCTTTTTTATTAAGAGAATTTAAATATATTACTTCTTTTATTATTTTTTTATCATTAGGTATAATTAAATCCTTTAATTCGTTTGAAATTAAAGAGGTATTATCTATTATTGGTTTATTGATAATACTTTTTATAATATCTTTTATTAGCGAATAATGTGTACAACCAAGTATAATACTATCTATGTTTTTATAATCTTTTAATATAGTATTTAAATATTCTTTAATATCTTTTAGATTATATGTTTCTATTAATGGCGCTAATCTTTTAGAATCTAATAATATTATATTTTGATTATCTTTCTTATATTGTTTTACATTATCATTTACATATTTACTCTTTATAGTAAATGGTGTTGCCATAAGTAACATATTTTTATAACTAGTATTACAAGCCTCTTTTATTGGTGGAGTTATACCTAATATACTAATATTTGGATATAATTTTTTTAATTCTTCTAATGCAGCAATAGTCATAGTATTACACGCTATAACAATAATATTACATTTATTATTAATTAATATATCTATAATATTAGAACCTATTTTAATTAACTCTTTTTTAGTTTTTTCTCCATATGGATTATTAATATAATCAGCATAATATATATATTCTTCATTAGGAAAAGTGTTTTGTAATTCTTTAAGAATAGAGATACCACCAATTCCAGAATCAAATATTCCAATCTTATTCATAAATACTCCTATAACAATTATATCATTTCTTAAAAAAAGAACTACTAAAAGTAGTTCTAATTATTAGTAATCAAATTCATCTAATATTGCTTTTACGACTGTTTTATTTGATGAATCTATATCTAGATATATTATAGTATCTTCTATTCTAGATACTACTTTATATTTTCCATCTGTTTCTAGCGCATATCTATCATTATTTCCCATACTAAGTGATGATTCTAATACTGAATCTCCTTTAGATTCTTCAAATCTTTGTTTATTATTATTAAAGAAACTAGTAGCGTTATCAACATCCGCTATATCATAAAATTCTATTTGATAGCCCTTTTCACTATTAAGTGCTAAATAAACTTTTTCAACAAAGTCATATTCTGCAAATTGTTCGGTAGCATCTACTACACTATAACCTTTCTCTTCCATTTTTGATTTGAAAGTTTCTGCTGTAATAGCAGTTTTGTCTCCACATCCAGTTAAAGATAGCAACATAGCAAAACCAAATACTAGAAATAATAAGTTCTTGAACCTTTTCATTTTAGTCCTCCTTATTATAAGTATATATCTAACTATTGTTTTAGACAATATATAAATTATTTCTTTACATATTTAATTATTTCTTTTAAATTTTCTTCTTTAACATAGGTACCACCATTAACATAAATCATATAGTTATCTATGTTCTCTTCTTTACCAAATTTAATCATTAATTTACCTGATAATTTAAACATAAACTTCATAAAACCTTTTAGTTTAGTATAATCTAAACCACCTTGTAAATAAAAGAATTTTTCTTCTATTTTATTAGATTTTATTATTGAATTAGAGTTTTCTTTTGTTTCATTTGCAAGACCTACCGCAATTGTACATATCTTATTAGAATTATTAACTTCTTTATATCCTACTAATTTATTAGCTTTAACCCATCCCATAAAGATAATACTATCCTTATCATTTTTATAATCTTTAATATCTATGCATTTTATTTTTAATGATTTTGCTAGCATTTCTGCATACATTTTAGTATGACCGGTTTTACTACTATAAACTATTTTCATATTTCCTCCTAAGATATTATACTATTAATTGTATATTATTTTATCTTTAATATTTTTTGCATTGGTTCTGTAGAATAATCTAAGTTAGTACCCTTTTTAGATTCGCTATATAGAATTGATCTTTGTTTATTCAACCGCAAAGAATCACATGCTATTATTTTTAATGGTACAAATTCGCTATATATTTTTTCAATTGGATTGAAACTCGAAATAAATGGCACATTATTTCCACCAAAATAACGTTCATTTATGTATTCTTGACCATTTGCTTCGTCTTTTAAAAGTAAATATGCTTCATTATATTTTATATGTTCTAGTTTAGATTCTTTTATTCTTTTTAAAATATTTTCTTTGTTTAAAATTAGTCCAACTTTATATTTAATTAGTTGTCCTTTGTTTTCGTTATTGTTACTTTCAATTCTTTTTTCTAAATTGAATAGTTCGTTATTATATATGGAAAAAAACAATTTATTATCAAAAAACATTTCATTACACAAGAACATTTCACTAAATAATACTTGACTATAATCTCCTGCATAAGGCTTAGAACCAGAAACATAATTAAAATATGTTTCAAATAATAATTGCAATGAAGGTTCTTTACTTACTAAATATTTATTAATATCTAATCCTCTTGTGTCTATTACCCATTCGTCATGATCTAGTATTCCTTTTTCTAATCCATTTGTTCTTCTTTTAAATTCTTTGTAAACTAAATTTTTATTTTTACCTTCCTTATTCATTAATATCAACGATAATTCAGATAAAGTTAAATTCCATAATTGTTCTTCTCTTTCCATTATAAACCCTCCTAATTATATTATATCACTTCTTACTAATGTTTTTATAATAGTCATAATTACCAATATAGCTAATAAGTTTATTGCTTTCTATACTTACTATCCTCGATGCAATCTTATTAATAAAATATCTATCATGAGATATAAATAATATTGTACCCTTATATTGTTCTAAAGCACTCTCTAATATTTCTCTAGTATCTATATCAATATGGTTTGTAGGTTCATCTAATATTAATAGATTACATTTTTGTTGTACTAATGAGAATAACTTTAAACGAACTCTTTCTCCACCTGATAATGTATTTAATCTTTTTTGAATACTATCTCCAATAAACATAAATTTAAATAATATAGATCTTAAATTTGATTCTAATCCATCATAATATTTCTTTGCTTCATCTATTAATTTTATATTTTCATCTTCAAATGTAATCTCTTGAGGAATATATCCAATTAATACATTTGACCCTATTTTTATATTTGAATTATTGTTTAGTATTTCTTTTATTAATGTAGATTTTCCACTTCCATTAGGACCTATAATACATAATCTTTCCCTAAAATATAAATTCATAGAAGCATTTTTAAATAATACTTTAGAATCAAAAGATATATTTAAATTCTTTATTTCAATTACATCCTTTCCTGATCTATCATTAATATTAAAAGATATTGGAATATCATTTTTCTCTTTAGGTTTATCTAATCTTTCTAATTTTTCTAATCTTCTTTCTATACAAACTGCTCTTTTAAAGAATTTTTCGTTATTACCTAATTTACCAAATTCTCTAAGTTTTTTAATAGATTCTTTCATTGCGCTTATTTGTTTAGCTTGATTGTTATAATCTTTAAATTCTAGTAGTATTCTCTTTTCATTTTCTTCTAAGAAGTATGAATAATTTCCATGATAAATGTCAATTGATTCTCTTTCTATTAATATAGTTTTAGTCGCTACTTTATCTAAAAAATATCTATCATGGGACACTAATACTATTGTACCTTTATAGTTAATTAAAAAGTTTTCTAACCACTCTGTAGCATCAATATCTAAATGGTTTGTAGGTTCATCTAATAATAATATATCATATTCACCAAGTACTAAACTAGCAAGAGAAACTATTGTTTTTTCGCCACCTGATAATGTATTAAAGGTTCTATTTAACATCTGATTATCAATCTTAAAAACACTAAGTACTTTACTTATCTTAGTATCTATTTCATATCCACCCATATTAATAAATTTATCTTGTAAATTAGTATAAGAGACTATTACCTTATCTAATCTTTTATCAGTTAGAGTATTCATATCTATTTCATATTGAATTAGTTTATTTTTTATATCTAATATTTCTTTTAAATTCTTATATATAATATCTTCTACTTTTTCATCATTAGTAATATCTTGATTTGTTTGACTCAAATATCCTACTTTACTACCTTTTCTAATAGATACTAAACCGCTATTAACATTTTCTATACCTGAGATAATTTTTAATATTGTGGTTTTACCAGATCCATTAGACCCTATTAAAGATACTCTTTCTTTAGTTTTTACTTCAAAACTAATATCTTTTAATATGGTTTTAAACCCATAATTTTTATTTACTTTATTTAATCCTATTTCTATCATAATTAAATCCTTTCAAATAAAAATACTATACATAATCTGTATAGTACTTATACAGATGTGAGAGCACGTAAAAAAGTACACCCACATCTTAAATTATATTTATAGATGAGAGTGTTATCTTGATGTATACATTAGAACTTTACATATATACATAGATATCCCTCCATTACAAGTAGATTATATCATATTATTTTAAATTATCTATATTGTTTTAAACAAAAAAACTTTTCAATATTATTTTGAAAAGCTTTTATATAGGTTATTTTTTAGGTTTTAATACTAATTGTCTTGCTATTAATTCGCTTTGTGAATGAATTAATCCATTAATAGTTTTATCTCTTAAATCAAGTAATTCGTTTATTGAAAGATTGTCTAATGAATTGATTCCTAAATCGTATGCATTTCCTCAATAAAATCAATTATTTCGTTGGTATTATCATTGATTATTTCTATTTTGTAATATTCTTTCTTATATGATTCTTTATAAACTTTAAATGCTAATTTTAAAATTTGTTTTGTTGTTAAATCTTTTTTTTGTAAGTTTTCAAATTCATCCCAATCCATTAGTCCATCAAAATCATTATATAATTCTTTGGGTTTTTTTACTCCAATATTACTTATAGATGATGTACCATCCTTAAAATAAATTTTGAATCTATATAGTTCAATTGTTTTTTTGGGTTTCCCAACAAAATCAATTGCTTCATTTGTTTCATCATTTACTATTTCAATTCTATAAAAATCATTTATAAATCCCTTATAAATTGATAATGCTGCATTTAATACTTCTTTAGTGTTCATCTTTTTTTTATACAAATTGTTATATGCGTCCCAGTCAACTTCTCCTTTAATATTGTTTAATAATTTGTTTGGACTATTAGATTTAGCATCGCTTAGCTTTGTTGTTCCATTATTAAAATAAAATTTAAATCTATACATACTTTTTCCTTTCTTATAAATATTTTTTTATTAATTTATTATTTTAAAAAGCACAAATTAATTGTGTTGTATATACTATTGGTGCGAGAAAAGGGACTCGAACCCTCACGATTAAATCATACGCACCTCAAGCGTACGTGTCTACCAATTCCACCATCCTCGCATTGTTAATATAAATCTAATAATTGATCTAACTTACTTATCGATTTATATTTGTATACTTTATCTACTTTTGTAGTAAACTTGATTGCTATTCCGCCCTCTTCATCCCATTCATCTAAGTTAACACCATAATCATCTACTAATATAGCATTCTTAGTTTCTAGCATCTTAGTTTTTGATACAGATTTAGGTACTATTATCTTAGTAATATCGGGTAGTTTTTCTTCTAAAAAGTTAATCTTAGCAACAGCTTCGTGCATAGAATTAACATGTGTTAATACCGCAATATTAAATTTATTTGATTCTCTTAATTTTTCTATACATTTAATACTATCATTTATCTCGGGTGTCTCTTTAACTATTTTTTCCCAATCTAAAGACGCGAATAGACTTCTTTTCTTTTCTTCTTCATGTTCAGTTATATTAGATTCTAATAATACTTTTTCTAAATACGGAATAGTATCTAGTATTACTCCATCAAAGTCTATATATAAATTCATATTATTCTCCATATCTATCAAAGGTAATATCTTTAATTTTTTCATCTCTTACATCTTTTAAAATTTGTTTATATAGTTTCTCATAATCTATTTCATTACCTTTTATTAAGCATCCTCTATTTATTCCAATTAATCTTAATGTTTCTAAAATATCATCTATTTTTTCTACTTTATATATTTCTTTTAATATTTTTGGATAATAATCATTTAATTTATTTAATATAAATATTGATACTTCATCTATTGGTAATACTTCTTCCTTAATGGATGAGAAGGCCGCCAAATTAAATGATGTTTCTTTATTATCTAAGTTAGGATACAATAACCCCGGTGAATCTAATAACTCTATTATACCATTTGTTCTTATCCAACTTAATTCTTTTGTAACACCAGGCATATTACCTACTTTAGTACTTCTTTTACCTACTATTTTATTAATAAAAGTAGATTTACCTACATTAGGTACACCTATTATAAGAGCTCTATATTTTCTTTTTAATAGATTTTTATTTTCTCTTTTTTCATTGTGTTCTTTCATTATTTCTTCTACTTTTAAGTATATAGAATTAATACTATCTTTTATTAAATTAAACTTTAAAACAATATATCCTTTGTTCTCATAATCTTTAATCCATTTATTTGTCTCTTCTTTATCACATAAATCATATTTAGTCATAATAATTATTCTAGGTTTATTCTTTATTATTTCATCTATGTCTTTTATTCTAGAAGAATTAGGTATTCTAGAATCTATTAATTCAAATACTAAATCAATTAAGTTAAAACTTTCTTTTATTAATCTCTTAGTTTTAGCCATATGACCAGGATACCAATTAATAGTATCTTCATTTGACATAATTGACCTCCTTCTTATATATAATAAGTTATTAAATATAATATCACATTTACGTTTATTTAAAAAGTAAATAAAAAAGAGTTTTATAAAAAACTCTTTTCTTTACTTATATCAAATATATCTCGAATAGCATCATAGACAATGAATGATACTTTAATATTAGATTTAGATGCAAATTCTGTTTTTAAAAAATCAAAACTATAATCTATTATTTCTTCTATTTTACTTAGTTGTTCTAAGTCATCACATTTATTTATATTATATGCAAACTCAAGTACTATGCTGTCTGAAGGGACTAAATTTCTATCTATTGGTGTTCCAAAAAAACAGCCATCTCCTTCTTCATGAAGAACATCTATAAACGTTCTAGAAAAATATTCATCATCAATTTTATCATTATTAATTAATATTTTTAAATCTTCTTCGGACAATCTTTCTAAATGAATATTGTTTCTCATAAAAATATAGCTACTTTTTAACCCGGAGTTATTATGATAAAAATTATAGGTATCATCCAATACTCTTGGTATATTTACATCCTGATTTTTTATAAATGAATCAAGTTCATTAAAATTAATTAATTTATATAAATATTCTTCAAATTTAGTTTTATATTTTTCTTGATAACGAATAAAACTATCCATATTTTCAAATTTAATATCAATATTATTATAATTGTATGTATCTGGTATATAGGTATACATATAAACCCTCCTTTAATTTTTAAAAAAAACTTATTGTTTATTTTATTTATTCAGAATAACTCACTTTTCTTTAAATTCTATAATATGATATAAACTAATTATTTGCAATAGATTCATTTTATTAATATATTATTGCTTTTTATTAATCAAAACCTAAAAAGAAATAGTTGGGATCGATTTTTCGACTTATGGCATTATTTTTAATAAAGTTCCTTATGCTATTTAAATATTGGGAGTATTGTTGTTGATCTTGTCTAATACTTGCTAAAATAGCTTTTATATCAATTCCGGAGTATTTATTAACAAGTTCCATATTTGTATAATAAACGGCATCCATCACCAATGCTGTACGTATAGCATTGTATGAAAAATTTGATTCTTGTCCTTCAAATCCATATCCAATAAATCCATCAATAGTTCCAGCTAAAATAGGAGGTTTTAATATTTTCATATTCGTTTCGTTTTTTATCTCGTTACAAATGTTAACATATTGTGCTAAATGTTCTTCACTAGAATAAATAACAATAGATTCATCTCTTAATAATGAAAGAGGTGCCATATTTTCTAAGCCATTTTTCATATTTGCAATTTTAAAATAAAATGGGATTCTATTTTTTTCACATTTTTCTGCAAACATTCTTGCAAAAGTAAGTGAATCAGACAAGTTTTGATTGTCAATATATAATTTTTTTTGAACATTAGATATAATAAAGTTTTTTGAACAAATATGAGAAAAATGTTTGTTTTCTTCAGGATAATAATATTTTGATTGAGGAAATCTATTATAAAAGTCGTTGATCATTGTCATACTTGGAGTCGCTTTAGGGGTGTTGATAGAAGACATTGAAATCAATTTATCACTAACATTATCACCTGTGTTTACTACCTTTTCAATTGCACTCAAAGTTTCATTGCTTTTCAAAGGATCAATAGTAGCTTCGTTTACATCCTTAACAGAACGTCTAACAACAAAGCTTGTCCTTGTTGATTCTTTTACCGTTGGAGGTTGAGAATTGTTACTACTTCTTGCACCTCTTTCTTTGATAACTTTTAAAGCTTCTCTTATCGTTTCTTTTGGAAGAGATGTTACATAATCTCTACAACCATTAAACCTTGTAATAAGCTTTTCATTTCCATTATTTATATATGATTCAAGTGCATCTAGCCCTGCGTCACTTCGATTTGGCTCTGCTCTATGTATGCCATCAATAGTATCAATTATATTGGATAAAGCATTAACAATTTTTGGATCAATTCTGTTTGGAGTTTTACTAAAAATATTTGAAAATACTGAATTAGCTGTTTCGGTACTTGTTCCTGATATATTAAAACCAGTTGCAGATACAGTTTCATCTGATGGAATAGAAAAATCAATTTTATATACTGATGCATTTGATTCTTCACCGTTTGAAATATAGTCAATTATATTATTTAATGATATGTTATATTTATCACTCCAAGATGAAACTTCAATATCCATATTTTCTTTTATTCCTGTAATAAGCATTGCATGCGGTCCAACACCTTTGATTATTTTACCATCTTTTTTAGCTTTTTCTAGAGCTTTATCCATTGAAATATTAGTTGCATTTGAAACAGTAGCATATTGCATATCAAAATTTTTAGCTACTAAAATGCTAAAACCTTTGTTGTTTAATATTCTGCTAAATACCTCGTTTGATAAATTCTTTTCGCTAAGGCTTGTTTTTTCAGTATCACTTTTTATATTTATGCCACGATCTATAAAAAATTGAGCTATCATTTTTTGGAAACTAGCACTACTTACACCAGCTTCCGATCCACTTTTTAATAAATTCACCGCATTTCCACTAAATAAGTTTGAAAAATATGATAGATACATATCAAAAGCAATTGCTTCAACATTATATGAAGATACTTGTTCATTTTTAGCAACTAAATCATATCCTAATTTTTTAAAGAAAATATTAGCTCCATCTTTTATACTTCCCATATAGGTTGCAAAAGCATTTGAAACTGCCATCCATACACAACCACCTTCTTCATATACTCTAGAAACCTTTATTTTATCTATGTCAGTTGTATTTGGAAAATATTTATCTAATAAATTATTCAATATTAATGCCTTTTGCTTGTCTATTGGTGATAATTGCTTTTTCTTTAAATAGTCACTTAATAATTTTGGAACATTACTTTGATCTCCTCCATATTT
>CAZKBC010000002.1:10352-22383 GCA_964551265.1 uncultured Muribaculaceae bacterium
GTAAAAATATCTGATACAGCATCGTATTGCTTAATAGGCAATGTTTTTGATGTAATCTGTTCTTTAGTAGCTACAGATACGGCAATATCACTTATTTCAAATAAAGAATTTTCGCATATAAAATCGTTAATTGGTAAAATATTATTATAGCTTGGTTTTAAAAATGCTTCATAAGTTTGATCTCCAACTTTATATGAAACAACATATAAAGCAGAAGAATCACTTACAACAACGTCTTTATTTCCTAATGGAGATGGAGTAATAGATTTAATTTGAATATCCTTGTATTTTGAAAATTCTTCATAATAGTTAAAATTTAAATCTAAATTTTGTGAAGTTGAAGTTGAATTAACAATTATTTTTCTTTCTACTCCATCTAATAGAACAACTACTTCATTTAAAAATATTTCTAATCCATCTGATCCTTTTAATACTAAATTAGATTTGTTTTGATTTACTTCGATACTTTTTATTTTTAGCACTCCATTCAAAGCAGCATCAACAATAGCTTGATTTTTCATTAAGCGATATTCAAGATCTATCTCACCAAATTGTTGCTTTGCTGTAATCTTTTGAATCTTGCCATCAATTTCCAATGTTATATCATAATATTCATTTTCTTTAGCTACTTTAATTGTCCAAGAGGAAGAAGTACCTATTAATTGTATATTAGATGATTTTTTTAATGCGTCGAATATACTGTTTTTTGCTGATTTAGCAACATCTGAAAATTTCCAATTTGTGGTTTTTACATCTTCATTTATGATTTCCCACATTCTTGGGAGAAGATTTTGATAGGCATCTAAATAGGAAACATTATTTAATAAAATCTCCTTTGTATAAAACTTTGTCAAAATTGTGTCTAAAAAATTTAAATAATTAGAGACGTCAATAGTTGTATTAATAAAGTCTGTTATTTCACCATTATAATACTTAAATTTGTCAACAAAAGTATAGAAATCAGCTGTTCCATAATTTGTAATAGTATTTAATATTGTTCCGTTATTTAACCAAAAACCAGCGTTTTGATTAAAATTACTCAATATATTTACTAATTCAATAGGATTTAAAGTTTTAATATAATTTTCCATTATAGATGTACTAATTAACCTATTAAAATTTTCTAAACTTAGAGAGCTTAAAGCAGGAACTATTTTTTCTGGTATTTCTTTTAAATTAGATATTAAAAAGTTATCAAATTTACTTGTACCAATAAGTTCTGCAATCATTATAGGATCTTTAATTAATTCTAACATGTAGTTGTTGTCATATGACTTCAGTTTTTTACTATCAATAAGTTTTCTAATAAATGCCTTTTTATAATCATCAACACTTGCAAATCCATTTGGTAAATCCGAGTCAGAATAATTTCTGATTTTAGAAAGAAGGTTTGTAAATTGTTCTAAATTTAGCTTATTCAAATTTATATTATCAAAAACATTATTATTATTTTGGTTTATATCAATTACAGTAGCAAACGCTTGTGCTGGTGTAAGACCTTTAAACTCTCCATATAATCCACTTGCAATGTTATTACTTATTTTTATTGTTGAACGTATACCTCCAAACGCTCCAAAACAAATACCTGAAACAAAACCACCTAAGAAAGCTTGAAATGCATCACTACCTAAGTCTTTCATTGTGGCAATTAATGCTTGATCCCCAGTATATCCATATTCAACATATTTTTCAATAGATTGTGAGTATTTGCTTAATTCACCAGCAATTAAAAAATCGGCCAAATAATTTACAACTTCAGTTGTAAACTCTTCTTCACCTTCAGCTATGCCTTGGCTAATTGAAGAAGCAGCAATATAAAATCCCTTTGTAATAATTTTTGCAAGTGTTTCATTTTTTATATTACTTGCAATCTTACCAGTTAATTTTGCAACAGTTTTTCCAAGGTTTTTTTCTAAATTAAGCAAGTGTCCTACTGATATACTCTCCATTGCCGTTTCAACAATTGCTGAAACTCCTGCTAACAAAACAGCTTCTTTGTCAGACAAACCACGGTCTAATGCATCATTTAATGTTGCAACATAAGATCTTGATCCCATAAGCAATGCACTGAATACTGGCGTTGCAATTCCTCCGGTTGCTGCACTTACTGCAAGAAGTAAACCGGTGTCTGCCATACTCATACCTGTACTATAAACAAAAGATAATGTTCCTCCATATTTTACAGCAATAACTTGTGCAACTTCAGCTCTCCAAACAATTCCAGAACTATACACATCTGATCGTCTTATTTTTTCTTTATTTGCTATTGCATTTAATGAAAAACAAGCAGCACTAATTCCTTCAAATGGAGTAACAATAATTGAAGCAACAGATGCTAAAAATGGATATTTTTCTGCAAATTCTTGATCTTCTCTTGTTTTGTTTGCAAGCCATCTATTATCTAATTCATCAGATATATCTTCTAAATATTGATAGGCAGCATCAGTTCCTTGAGTATTAAACTTAAAATTAAATACAGCTTTTTCTTCAGCAGTAATAAAAAATGACCATTCTTGAAAATGTCTTAATATATCATCGTTAGAAAGAATTTCAATAGCATATGGCCCAACTAAAAGGGTTCCATTTGTAATATTTCCCTCTCCATTAATCATACATCCTATTAACTTTGTTAGATCTGTCTTATCATTAATATGTTCACTCTTAAACCCCATGTCTTCGCCATAAATAAAACCATCATCATCATATTTAATTTTTATAGCATCAATAACTTCTAATGAATTCGTATTAAATTTGCTATTGTATTCAAACCCCTCTAAATTAAGATATGCATCGACATTTTTCATATAATAAGCAATTTCATTTCCTATTGTAGTATATATATATTGAAAAGTAGATACTTCACTATGCATTTTTTTTATTTTTTCATCTAATGTTTTTAATTTTGTTTCCCTATAATTAGCTTTATTTCCATACTGAGTGTATATGTTTTCAAAATATGCGTCTGTAATATCTCTATCTGCTGAAGCCCCCATATCAATTGAAGGATCGATTCCGTTTTCAATAAAAAAAGATTTTAGATTATTTAATAATTCGCTATAAGGAAATAATTCTTCATAAGTAATGGGTGTATATACATAATCTGAATTGTTATTATCATATGAAATAACTATGTTACCTTCTTCGTCTGTATATTGCCAAGCAACTATTCTATTTTTTAAACTATCGTTTAAAGATTTCCCATACTTTAAATCAGTCACGATATCTATCATTGCGTCTATTTCACGATCACTATTTATTTGTTTTCTTTGATCCACCAATGTTGCTAACTCAGACTTCATAGATTCGATTTTTAAATCAAAATCATCTAGATTAGTAAAATCTATTCCATAAGCTTTAAGATAAGTTGCCTGCATTATTTCTTGTCTTCTAGTATTGTCAGAATCAGAGGCAATCTCTTTCATTAAGTCTTCAATAGTTATTTCTCCACTTAATACTCTATTTATATCTACAGTTCTTAATCCTGTTAATTTTAAAGATTGAGAAAAATCATCTATATCTATTTCTGAAGAGTCTTGAGATAATGCATTTGTAATATTTGTTCCAATTACTTTTATATCTCCTGTTTCTCCTACTTCAGAGCTAAATTTTCCACCTTCTAAATCTAATCCTTTTCCTACATCACCAAGATCACCCGTACTTGTAGAAAGAGAACTTTGTTGACTTCCGCCACCACCTCCGTCGCCCCCGCCAGCACGTCCTCCAGAGCTCGAACCTTGGCCAACACTAGGGGCTTTTTTGTCAGAATCTTTTTGTTTAGTTGGGTCAAGATCTATATCAAAATTTTCTTTTTTGCCATCTTTTGTTAATAAACTATCCTTACCCGGTTTGCTTTCTGAAGTATCTGTTGAAATATCTAATGTATCTGTGGCGGGTTTGCTTAAATCGCTAGCAAGTTTTGGACTAGAAGAATCAGGTATATCTTTATTAGTAGGAAGAACCGAACTTCCATCTTTTAAAGCTGATGGTTTTTCGCTTCCGGGGACATTCGATAAATCCAATTCTTCTGTTTGATTTGCTGGAATTTCACCACTTGTGGCATCATCAACTGTACCTGGTTTTAAACTGGTTGAATCGGGGTCAGTAGCTATATCTGGAGTTTTACCTGCTAATTTATCACTACCTAATTTGCCCAATTCTGGGCTTTCAAAATCAAAATTTAAATTAATATTCATTTCTTCCCCACCTTTTATTCAAAGAATTCCCCAGAACAATTCTAAAAAAACAGAACAATTATACTAAATGATTTATTTTGTTATTTATACTTGGGATAGTGCTTTCTCTTATTGATCCCGAAACACCTTTAAGTTCATTTTTTAAACTGTTAATCTTTTCATAATTAAAAAAATTATTATCTACAACAATACTCTTTTTTGTTAGGTCTTCCATTCTCAAAATTTCATTGTTCAAATCATCTATCTTTCGATTTATCGATCTAAGTCTATATACTATATTTGTAAATCTTCTTTTTTTCTCTTCGTTATTCACTTAAAAGACCTCCATTAAAATCTTGTTCTTTAAAAATACTTGTTGTTGTTTTGCTTTGTGAAATATATTGATTTACGACATTTCTTAATACTACAGTATAATATGATCGCTTATTAGCTATTTTTTCAACGCTTCCAATAAAATTAAATATATTACTTAAAAATAATTGTTTGTTTGTACTGTTATAATTAGTACTACATTCTTCCATTTTTTTATAAATCTTTAATAATGTTTTCTTTTCCTCAGAAGCATAAAAATTAATCTTGGATATATCTTTTTCTAAAGTATCTATATTTAAAATTCCTTTTTCCATATTAAATCCTCCTAAATCCCAACAAAATCAAAATTATTTTTTTTAATTTCATCTAATTCTTTTATTTTTAAATTTACACTTTTTTCAATAGCTTCAATTTTATTATACATTGCTGATACAGAGGATTTGATTTCTATAAGATTTTCTTTTACTCCAAAAATTCTGTTTTTTTGACTAGATATAGATTGTTGCTCATTATAATAAAAACTTCTATCTATTCTATTAAATTCATCAATTATACTTTGACAATTGTTAATACAATTATCAATTGAATCAATTAAAGCGTTTTTGTTTAATAAATTGCACTTAATTTTTTTCCCTATTGCTTCGTATTTATTATAAACAAATTCAAAAACATTTTTTTTAGCAAGAAGAGAATTAATAAACAATTCTATTTCCCTTTTATCTAAATTTACTCCATTATCAAACAAGGTGGAATTACCATCTTGCCAACTAATGCAACTTTCCTTCAATTGATTAAAAAGATTTAACTTAATTTCTTTATATTCTTCAATTAAGGAATTTAAAGAAATTATATTGTTTTTTAATTCCAAAATATTTACTTCTATCATTTTCTCACCCATTTTCCAAATATATTATAATATTAGAAATTTCTATGAAATACTATAATATATTTAGAAAAAGAATAAGTTCTTTTTCTAATTCTAAAATATTATTCAGTTTTACTAAATGCTGATGCAACGTCAGATGAAACTTGTTTGTATTTATCAGCAGCTTTAGTTATTTGTGAAGAAAGGCTTGTATCTCCTTCAGTTAGATATTTAAAAATTTTGTGAATTTCTCCACTTAATCTAACAAAGCAAGTACTTACCGAATCTCCTTGGTTGTTTCCTAAAAAAGCACTTTCAGCACTTAATGTAGCAGCTAAAGATTCAAGAGAAGCTTTAATATCAGATTCAACAACTCCCAATCCTGAAGCTATTGCTCTTGCTTGTTCTTCATCTATTCCTACGTTTCCGCCATTATTGTTTTTTATGCTACTTATATCTAACTCTAAAACTATTTCTTCAACGCTAGAAAGTGTTATGGCTTCTCCGCCAGTATTTTCTGCCCATCCTGATCCTGCCATTTGAATAGCTTCTCTAAAACCATCAAAAGCATCCCTAACAACTGGACCTGATGTTTTAACTGTTTCTTTAAAACCTGTAAAAAAAGTTATTGCTTCAGGTGCATACCATACAGCAGACATCGGAACAACTACTCCATTTCTTAGCGTATCAACTATAACTCTTTCAGCACTTTGAGCTATTGAATTAATCTTTGTATTTAATTCTCTTATTTGTTGAGCATTATAACCAAGTATTACTCCCATAATTTCCTCCTTTCTTTTATTGTTTTTTTTAGATGGTAATTTTAATTCTCCAATATTTCTGCAAAATTATAATTACCTAACTAAATTGTATCATTATTTTAATGTTTAGCAACAATTTATACATAACTTTTCATTATTTTCTTTATATATAAATTAAAATAAAGCTTAAAATTAAATAATTTGTTTTTTTATATGGTTTCTTTGTTTTTCTTTACAGAAAGTAGAATCAGTTCCGTTGCATTTTTTATATCAGTATTAGCAACAATTTCATTATTATTATATACTTGACTAGTTAATTTATTTATTAATACACATTCAATTCTATTATCAAATGCCTCACCAGTCAGATCCATTACAGATTTTGCTAATAATTTTTTTATTTTCCAAATAATTTCATTTATAGGAATAAAAACATCAAAAAAACAATCAAGTTCAGGAACATATAGTTTTATTATTACTTTATTCTTCATTTAATTCATTCTCCTCCTCAACTATATCATTAAATTGAAGGACTTTCATCAATGCTGAATTATTTTCTTTTACACAAAAGCCATAATTATTTTTATAATTTACAGACATTTCTTTAGTAATTTTAGTAATTCTAAAATTTTGTTGCTCTCCAAATCCTTTTCCTATCCATACACCATCTGAATTGTTTTTTACTCTAGAATACCAAACATCTAAATCCATTGATTTTAAACTGCTAGTTTTATCACAGAATATCATCTTACTATTTTCTTTTGTTTTTATTAAATTTACTAGTTCTTCTATTTTAGTGACATCTGCTTTAATCTTTAACTTCTCTAATCCATAGAAAATGTATATAATATTAAATTTACTGTTTTCGGGGTTCTTTTCAATTTCAATTAATTTATCTAAAGCTAAATCAAAATTTGAATCAAAATAATTAATTTTTTTATTGTTATATTGTTTTTGAGAAGCTGTAGGTAATATTTTTGTAATATCAAAAAAGAATATTGATAAATCTTTGATTCTTAAAAATACTTCTAATAAAGAATCCATAAAAGAATTTATATTAGTTAATTTATTTGAAGAAATTGTTGTTGATGCATAAGCTGTAAAGTCATAATTAATAATTTGTAGTGTATCCTTAGATATACCAATAGGAACTTTTTTCATTGTTGAAATATCTTTTTCAATTATGTTAAGAGTAATCCTTTCAGGTAGCGTTGGAATTGGTTTTGCAAAAAATGGGGAGATTTGTCTTATCTTTTCAGCAAAATCATCAATATAATCATTTAAATTTACGCTTTCATCTACAATTGAAGCTGTTTGAAATTCATGAACATCTCCGTTGTATACAAGCCCTCTTCCTAAAATGTTCCTTGGCTTTATCTTTGATTTCATACTAAATACCGTGTAATAATCTGATATATCAGTCAAGTGCAATGCATATTTATTATTAAATCCCTGAGTAACTCTTCTTCCTAAAGTTGATGGAGAACTGCAGACAATCATAAATACTATACCGTATCTCTCACAATCTCTTGAAATTGAAGCAATGTCTTCTCCTATATTGCTATACACTTCTAATAGTCCTTCATAATTATTCAAAATAAATAATATATGGGGTAATTTGTTCTCGTTTTTGCTATTATAACTATTAATTGTTCCACCAAAAGGATTAAACATTTTTTTTCTTGATTTAATTTCTTTGCTAATTAATTTAAGTGAATTTTTATAACCTTCGTCATCTCCCATATAAACTACCCCACCTATTTGAGGAAGTTTTGAAAATACTCTTAGTTGTTCTGAACCATAATCAACTGCATATATATTTATTTCTTTTGCACTATGATTTTTACATATAGAATATATAATTGTATTTAGTATTTTTTCTCTTTCAATTTCATCGTTACCATATATTATTGTATTTCCATCTTTATTTATAGAATATTCTAATAATCCTTGTTCTTGTTTTTCTGGTGCATCATATTCTCCAATAATTGCTTTTATATCATTTTGATTATGAGAAATGTCATATTTTTTCTCCAAGTTATCGACTAAAATAATCGGATCAATGTCATTTAGCCATAATTTTTTGGCTTTAATATTAGAGGTTTTTGAAACCTCAATAATATTATTCAATATAGCAGACAATTGTTCACCTTGAACTTCTGCTTTTTTATTATTTGATGATTGAATACTTTTTATTATGTTTCCAGAATCATTTATAAAGTTTACACTTTTATCAACTTGTTTTATAATTTTCTCGCTTGGGTAGTATTTTGCCCCACACCATGCAGATTGCCCCAAAACAAAGTACTCATTATAACCAACTTGAAGATAAAATCTACCAACTTGTTTTAAACTAGCAGCCTCTGGCCTTTTTAACATTTCTTTACTATCTGATTCGTCTTGTACTTTTAAACATACTCTAAATTTTGTATTTGACCAAATTTGATCATTTACTACTCCACTTGGCTTTTGAGTCGCTAATATTAGGTGAACACCCAAAGCTCTACCTATACGAGCAACACTTATTAAATTGTCCATAAAGTCTGGTTGTTGACTTTTTAATTCTGCAAACTCATCACAAATTATAAATAAGTGAGATATAGGTTCTTTTAGCTTTCCTTCTTTGAAAAATCTTTGATATTTATATATATCGATTGTACTTTCACCTAATGAATCTCTAGCTTCATTAAATATTTGTTGTCTTCTTTTTATTTCACTATCTATACTTACTAGTGTTCTATCCAACTCAGCTTTATCCAAGTTTGTAATTATACCCGCCACGTGAGGTAAAGATACTCCAGTTACCTTATTTTCAAAGGCAAAAGCAAGTCCTCCACCTTTATAGTCTATTAAAATGAATGAAACATCATTTGGGCTGTAGTTTATGGCCATAGATAGTATATAGGTAATTATGAATTCTGATTTTCCACTACCAGTCATTCCCGCTATCAATCCATGTGGCCCGTGATATTTTTCATGTAAATCTAAATATATTAAGTTTTCATTTTCATCAACTCCAACTTCAGCTTTAAGACTAGTTGTTGAATCATTTGAATCCCATCTATTCATAATATTAAGTTGTTCAACTTTTCCTATTTTTTCCATCTCTAAAAAAGTTGCAGACTCTGGTAATTGATTAACACCTTCTTCAAATTCTATAGGTATATTTGATAGTTTTCTTGTTATTTGTTCAAAATTAATATTGTAATCAATTTCATCAACAAAATTTACTATCTTTTGCGCTTCAAAAGAATTCTTTAATATTCCTGATGATGTTGCTCCAAGATTAATGAAATTGCTACATTTACTTGGTAACTTACTCATTTTTTTTTCTAACATTAATAAACTAAATCCTAAATTAGCATCTGTTTCAGTTATTATTTTAGTAAAATTAAGTCCTTTTATTTGAGAATAATCATCTGTAAATATTAAATAATATGGTTTAAACAACCTTGGTCCATCTTGAGATAATTGAATTCTGCTTTGTAATTCTAAATTTAAGTAATCACCTAAATTTTTTGCATTTTCAACATCTGCTGAAAAAAACCTTATTTTTCTATCATTTGAAAAACAATGGTTTAAATATTTTAAATATTTCCATTTTTCTTGATTTTGTTGATTAGTAAAAATAACAATTTTAATATCCTCGTAACTATAAAAAGTAATTAATTGTAAAATAATATTGCTTATCATACCATAACACTTATTAATGTCACCCATAAGTGCAGTTAACTTACTAGTATATAAAGAATACCCAATAGGTACATCTTGAATATATTTGAATTCTTCAACCATTAAGTCTGCACTTTTCTTAAGTTCATCCTCATCTATAGAAAAACCCTCTTCTGGATAATTTATTACTGCATCTAATAGTTCGTTTCCATGTCCAACTCTTACGAGTAAAAAATCATTTTGTTCTATTCTTTTGTCCCAAAGATTAATCTTATCTGTATTTATTATATTTATACATTCACTAACAGAAATTAAATTTTCAATTAAAATTTGTTTTTGAAGATTTTGTTCAATAGTAAGTTCTTCTCTCTTATTATTCAAATATTTTGTATATTTTTCAATTATTTCTTTTTTCTTCATTTTTCTAAGTTTTTTATTAAATGCTTTGGTTAATGTTGGCCACAAAAGCATAGATATTAACATAGCCCCAGTTGAAGCAAGTGTCGGCCAAGATTGTTCAATTGTTGTTGCTTTTGATGCAATCCTAGTTATTGTATTTACTAACATTACTCCAGATACAGCTCCCATTGTAAGCATAGGCCCAATGGTCAAAATTAGAGGCATCTTGTCTTCGCCTTCTTTTTTTGGTGGGGGGCTTAATTTTATTTCTTTTGAAATAATGCTTCTTTTTATTCTTGGTGCTTTTGAAAAATATTGTTCTTTTGAATATAGTTCAACATCTTTTATTTCTATATCTTTTGGAATATCACCATATGGTAATTGAAATGGTGTAAGTTTACTAGTAGAGATATCACATTTAACTAGGTTCTTAGGGTTATTTATCATTAAAAAACCATTAAAGAAAATTATTTTTAATCCAAATAGATTTAATTGATCACCTATTTCTATTGAATATGGTTCTTTATTAGGTAGTAAAATATTATTATTTAAATATATAAAATTATTAGCTATTTCTAAGGCAATACTTCCTTCTTTTATGCTAACCCTTGATGCAACACCATTAAAATAAGGACATGAATAATTAATGTTACAAGATGGATCGTTTCCTATTTTTAAATTCATTTCATTATTGTATTTATAAAGTAAAAAGCTATCCTCAAAAGAGCCTGTAACAAATATTAAATATTCGATTCCAGATCTTTTTAGAACAAAATAAGTATCTTTTATTAGTTGAGCACTATCTTTTAATACACCATCAACTACTACCCCTACATCTGTTGTTGAGTATATATACCAATTTGAATCTCTTGCTTCTATATTTATTAATTTTGATTCTTCTTCTAAATTTTCATCAAAACTAAAACTCCCCGATACTTTTTGTGGAACAGAAAATGTAATAATTTTACTTGACAAATACAGATATATTTTCATTAATAATACCCCTTTATTATATATATATAACTATATCATAAAAAGATATAATAAGATAGAAAATGTTGTTGTTTTTTTACAAAAAAAATACATTTTTTATTAATAACAATAAAACTTTGTATTTATTTTTTTATTTCCCTTTGTAATAATTTTATATCTATTTTCTTTTTTAATCTTAATAAAATATAACTTTTTGGAATTATCTTTAATAATACTAAATTCTTTTTAATTAAATCTTCAATATAACTATTAAACAGCTTATCATTATTCTTTAAAAGATGAGGACCCAATCTTAGTTCTTTTTTTGAATATTTTTCTTTACCTTTAACAAATAATATGTTTGTATAATAAATATTATTATCTTTTACAATCGACTCTTTATCTATCTTATACCCAAGATTAATAATATATTTTCTAATATCATATTCTTTAGTTGTTGTTTGAATTATTATTTTTTTGATATTATCTAATTTGTTTATATAATCCTCTAATATTTTTCTCATCTTAAAGTATCCCATACCAGATATTATAATAGTATTAATATGGTCTTTTTCACTTAATACTTTAAGACCATCACCTAATCTTAAATCTATATTAACTTTATATTTTTTACTGTTTGCTCTAGCGTTTTCTAAAGCTTTTTCTACGATATCACTACCTATAACATTAGTAACTAACTTTTTATTTAATAGATATATTCCTAGTAATGCATGGTCACATCCAACATCTATTATTTTATCTTTAGTAGATACAAATTCAGTTAATTTAATTAACCTATTTGATAATTTAATCATTTAAAAAATCCTTTAACTTCTTTGATCTAGATGGATGTTTTA
>CAZKBC010000003.1:0-13176 GCA_964551265.1 uncultured Muribaculaceae bacterium
ATATGAATGAATTTAAAGAAATATGGGATAATAATCATAAGAAATACTTTAGTGGAACTATTAAATATGATGATTGGTTAAGTAAATATGACAATATAATTGATTTAAGTAAAAAAGAAGTAATTGATTTAGGTTGTGGAACAGGTAATAACTCATTATACTTACTTGAAAAAGGTAAACAAGTAGTAGCGTGTGATTATTCAGATGAAGCAATTAGAATAATAAATGAACATCTACCAAATGTTAGAACATTAAAGTTCGATATGACTGAGGGGTTTCCTTTTGAAAGTAATTACACTGACTTAATAGTTGCTGATTTGTGTTTGCACTATTTTTCTAATGAAGATACTATAAAAATATTAAACGAATTAAAAAGAGTACTTAGAAATGATGGGCATTTAATATTTAGAGTAAACTCTGTAAACGATGTTAATCATGGCGCTATGCAAGGAATTAGATTAGAAGATCATTATTTTGAAGTAGAAGGTATGAGAAAAAGATTCTTTGATAGAGATGATTTTAATATATTCTTTAAGGATTGGAATATAGTAGATATTAATGAAGATGTAATGACTAGATATACTAAACCTAAGATATTATGGAAAGGCCTAGTACAAAACAAAAAATAAATATTTATTAAAGGAGATATAATGATAAAACTTATTATTCCAAATAAGCAATATTTAGAGTCATATAAAGAAGCTTACAATGAAAATATCAATAATAATGTTAAGCAAAATTTATTTACAAATCCAGATGAAAATATTTTAACTAAATTTGATAATTATAGAAAAGGTATAAATTTAAAACCGGGTTATGTGAGCGCTGATTATTATTGGTTAGTTGACGATGAAACTAATGAATTTATTGGTGAAATATCGATTAGACATTCTTTAAATGATCACTTATTAAGATATGGAGGACATATTGGTTATGCTGTTAGACCTTCTAAGTGGAATAAAGGCTATGCAACTATAATGTTAAAATATGCCTTAGTAAAAGCAAAAGATATTGGCATTGATAAAGTATTAATTACTTGTAATGATAATAATATAGGTTCTATTAGAGTTATTGAAAAGAATGGTGGAATATTAGAAAATAAAATACAAAATATAATAAATAACGAAGAGATAACTACTAGAAGATATTGGATAAATTTAATATAAAAGAAAACACACTTAATATTAAGTGTGTTTTGCATTATTTTAAAAAGTCTGCTTGTTTCTTTTCTACATCTTTTATAGCGTCTTTTATATCTAGAATCTTTTCATTATATGCTTCATTCCAATTACTTACTTCACTATTTGTTAAATCTTTATCCTCAGTTAATAATTTTTTTGTGTTTTCTAGATTAGTAAGCTGTTCATTTAATTTAGTTAAACTATCTTTATAAGTATTTGCAACTTCATCAGCGGGAGTATCGGTACCCATCATAATAATGTCACTATTAACATCATCAATTGCACGAGAGGCTTTATCTATTGCAACATTATGTTTGAATTCAGATGGTTTATAATGAAGATCTCCTTCTTTTTCTGCATTTCTACATCCAGTTAAAAATAATAGTGATATAAGAACAATAAATAGGCTAATTCTTAATTTTTTATTCATATTATTTTCCCTTTCTATAAAATCATTATAGCACAATATTTTTTAATAAATAAATATATATTATAGTATAATAAATAAAGGAGATATTATGATTATAGAGTATGAATCAGTATATGATGAAGATATTAAAGATTTATTAGTAGAGTTACAAGAATATATTGTTTCTATTGATAAAGAAAAATATAATATTATTACTCCTCAATATAGAGAAGAGTATTTTAAGAAGACATTAAATGAAATAAAGAATAAAGGTAAAATATTACTTGCTAAAGATAATGATAAAATAATAGGATATATTAATAATGAAGAAATAAATGATTATGATTTTAAAGCACCAAAAAGAGGAAGAATATCCGAATTAATAGTATCTAAAAATTGTAGAACTAAAGGAATGGGATCTAAATTATTAGATTCAATGGAAGAGTATTTAAAATCTATAGGATGTATTGATATATTGATAGAAGTATTTGGATATAATGATATAGGATTAGATTTCTATAATAAACATAATTATCATAATAGAATAGTTGAAATGACTAAGAAGATTAAATAAAAAAATCATTATATTAATGATTTTTTATTAAAACCAGTAGTTAATTTATTATCTGATGTATACACTAATTGTCTTGAATATTCACAATTTAATTCTTTAGTCATTCTGGCATAGTATTCAATGAAGTTTCCATTATTTGCAATATATACACCATTTATACATTCACAAATATTTTTATCAAAATAATGTGAAACATTTTTGTTTTTATTGCTTTCTTTTAAAATAATATTATTAAAGTCTATGAAATTCTCCTTTGAATAATCGTTTATTTTCATTAAGGATACAAATCCTACTCTAAATATATTAAGTTTACTAGCAAATTCTAAATACTCATATATAGAATTCATATCATCAATATTATCTTTAATAAACAAACAGTTAAGTCTTAATAATTGTTTATTATTTACTTTATCCATAACATATTTAATATCATCAGTACTAGCAACTTCAATTCCAAATATTTTATTATTTACTTCATCACTATAATGATGTCTACTTATATGAATTCCATATAGTTTATTTATTGAATCTAAGTCTAAAACTTTCTTTATATTATAACCATTCGTATTTATTGTTACTTTAGAATTGGGTATTATTTCAAATACTAAGTTAAGTACATCATTTAATAAGTCCATCTTTAATAGAGGTTCTCCACCAGTTATTGATATTCTATTTAATATATCTTTACTATTCAAATATATTAATACATCTTTTAATTTATCTAGATTTATATTACCACTATCTTTAGTATTACTATTACTACAAAATTTACAATTAGCGTTACATGAATCTGTTATTTTTATATATAGATTTAATTTCATGTTTCCTTTTTCAAAAATATTTGGATTACTAGAACAATAATAATTTTTTATTTTTACTTTTTCATTATATAACTCTATTTCTTCATAATCATTATTCATTTTCTATCAACCAATCCTTTACTTCTTTTGAATAGAATAGGGCACATATAGCGCCATAATATTCAAATCCTTTTTCAGTAACTAGTACTATATTATCATTTATTATTATATATTTATTATTTAATAAGAAATTAAATTCATTTGAAAAATATTCTAAAGCATTTTCTTTTAATATATCATTCATTATGTTTAAATTAAAAGAACCATAATAAAAACTTATAGCTATATATTTTGAGAGTAATTCTTCTTTGGGAAGAATATAATTATCTGTATTTTCAAATGAATTTAGACTTAAGCAATCAGTTAATGATAATCGATCTTTTCCTATATTATAACTCATACCTATTTTTGATTTTGATTGAGCAGAAATCCCAAAACCTTTATATGATATATTATTAATCATTCTATGTTTTAAATATGAAGATAAACCCAAATCGTTTTTATCTTTACTAAAAGTATTTTGACCAAACTTAGAATAAAATCCTAAGGAGATTAATCTATTATATAAATATGTATATTGATCATATACTTTTTTTCGATCTATTACTTCATTATTAGATAACATATTATATCTCATTTCATATAAAGTAACTTGTTCTATATCTAATTTCAAAATAATTTGCAAATCTTTTTCCAAATCATTTATACTTTGATTTTTAATGCCATACATTAAATCTATATTAATTTTATTAATATTATTTTTCTTAATTAAACGAATTATATTTATCATATAATCTAAATCATTATTTTGTCTATTATTATCATTCAATATATTTTCATTCGTAGTTTGTATTCCAAGAGATATTCGATTAATACCTGATTCTTTTATTAATTTTATTTTATATTCATTTATTGTTTCGAATGTACCTTCAATACTAGGCTCAAAATCAATTGATTTTTTACATTTATTTAAGGTATTAGAATAAATAGTCATTAGTTTTTTAAATGACTTATCATTAAGTGAAGTGGGGGTACCACCTCCAATATCAAATCCATATAATATAAAATTATTTTTATTATTTAAAAATATATCTATATCGTTTTTTAATATATTTAAATATTTATCTTCATTATCTATGTTTGAATCTACATATTTTACATATTCACAAAATTTACATATTTTCTTACAAAAAGGAATATGTATATATAAACTTAATTTATCTTCATCTTTAAATAAATTAGTTTTATTATTTAAATACATACTCCAGTTAATCTTATTTAATGGATAAGAAGTGTTACATAAGTAACTATTATGTGCTTTATTAAAGAAGTCTTTAATTAGCAATTTTTTCCGCCTAACCTTCTTCCACCTTTTTCAAAATCTCCACGAGGCTTAACGTTATGTACTTCTACAACTTTTTCTGTAATAAGTTCTTGAACTTTCGCTTTTGGAGTAACATCTACTTCTAAATTTTGTTCTTTAAACTTTTTTGATAAATTAAGTATTTCTGGTACCATTTTTGAAAGAACAGCTACTGCTCTTACATCATGGGATTCTGCCATGTCGTTTTCTCTTAAATAATTTGCGTAATCAATTATAGCTTTTTGAGTAGTTTCGGGTCCAAGATTATTATCGGTGGCGTTTTTTAAAATATTATTGACAAAACTAAATACTGCATCTCTTTCTAATTTCATATATTTACCTTCCTTTATAAGAATATTATACATCATTTTTTATAAATATATAACACATTTTTAATTATTTATAATATATGGTAATATATATTATGTTTATATGGAGGGTTTTATGAGAGCTGTTACTTTGAATCAAAAAAGTTTTGATACATTAACTGACTTAAATATTCCAATAATAAATACTGAAGGTAGACTATATATATTAAATGATAGATTATTATTTAAAAGATTTTATGTTGATGAAGGTGAATATTTTGGTAATAAACTATTAACACTAAATACCCTAATAGATAATAAAGAAGCTTTATCTAATCGTAATTTAATATTACCAGAGAAGATAGTATTAGTAGATAAAAAAGTAGTGGGTTTTACTATGCCATATATAAATGATAATATAAATTTAACTATTCTATTAGATGATAAAACTATTCCTTTAAAAGATAAATTAATTTATTTAAGAAAAGTAGGAGAAGTATTAAGTAAAGTTCAAGATGTAAAAGAATTTAAAGATAGATTTTTCTTAGGGGATGTTCAAACCGGTAACTTTATAGTAAGTTTAGAAAATAAAAAACTAGATGAGATATTTGCGGTTGATTTAGATAGTTCTAAAATAGGAGATAATTTACCATTTCCATCTAAGATATTATCTACTAACTTTAATATAAAAAATAATAAAAAATATAAAATGAGTACTAATGGTTTAATAGAACCAGACGCTAATACTGAATGGCTTTGTTATAATATGATGATATTAAACTTTATAGGTAATTTTAATATCAACTCTTTATCTGAAAATCAATTTTATAGATATTTAGAATATTTAAATGATTTAAACTTTAATAAAGAATTAATAGATAGTTTTTCAAAAGTATATTCAAGATCTAATAAGAATACAAACCCACAAGATTTAGTGGAATCAATTCCAAATGATTATACTAAAGCAGATTATAGTGAGTTTAGAAAAAGATAATGAATAAGGATTAGTTTATAACTAATCTTTTTTAAAAAAAGTAGTATAATATATTTTATAGGAGGCTAAAATGGAAGGAAATAAGTCTAAGAAAACATTATATATAGTCATAATAGTGGTAGTTCTATTATCTTTATTTTGTCTATATTTATTAAATGATAAATATGGATGGTTAAAGAAAAATAATGATAAAGAAACTATAAAAAAGAATGATAATACCAGTGTAAAAGAAGAACAAAAAGAGGAAGAAGAAGTTAAAGATTTAACTTTTAATCAAAGAGCATTTTTAGATGAAATTATTAAAGGAAATAATAATATTGATGTTAATAAAGTATTGTCAACATCTGAGGCAAGCATTAAAGATACATTTATAAATAAAATAACACCCATTAATACTGCTTTAGAAATTAGTATAAAGGCTAAGACAGATGTTTTATTAGAACAATCTAGTATATCTACTGATGATATTTTTGAATTAAGAAAAGAAATGATTATGGCTGCAGATAGTTATGATAGAGCCTTAGGAAATCTATCGGGAGAAGCTGATGGTTTTGAATTGTACACAATTATTACTTATAAAGCACCACTTAATAACTATTATTATTTTGATGGAGTTGAAGGTGTTTATTTAATAGAGGTTAATTATGCTTATTTATTTAATATATTGAAAGATAAATTAACTATAGAAGCTAAGGATTATTTAATATTAAAGAGTGAAGTATTTAAATATAATAATGGTAATTATCTATATAAAGATGGTGGTCTAGGAATTGAATGGAACGAATTTGAAAAAGTAATATTACTATATGATGATTATGTAAGAGTACATCCTAATGAAACAATAGTTAATAATGAATATAAGACATTGTTTAATATTTATATAGGGATTATGGAATTACCTAATACTCCTATATATATGGAAGATGGAGTAACAATTACTACAGAAGTATTAAATACTTATAAAGATATAATAGATAATCATAAAGATTTTACTAAATATAACGAATTAAAAACCAAATATGAATCTAATTAAAGAACTTAGTATTAAGTTCTTTTTTATTGACATTATTAATAAAAAGATTATTATATATAAATGAATTGAGGGGGTATTATGAGTTTAACAATTAAATATGACTTGTCTGAGAAGGTAAATACTTCTAATGGTATTCTTAATAAGAAACCAATATTACTAAAAGATTTAAGAAATAGTGCTCTATATTTTGGATTATTAACTAGTCTAAATATTGCGAGTGGAAGAGAAGATGGAATAAGATGGTTATCTAATCTTATGTTAACTTCAGGTATTTTTATGATTTTCCATAATAATAAAATTGATGCTGCACAAGAAAAAAAAGAAGATAAGAAAATGGATGCTAGCTTTGAGTTAATTGATTTATTAAATGAGCTAAAAGATAAATTAGATATACATACAGATTTAGATTTATTAAAAGGATCTAGAGTAGCTAAAGTTGAACATAGATGGAGAGATAGTGGTATTCCATTACTACAAGAAAATAAATATATTCTAATACCTAGATATGTAAAAATAGATGATACTAATATACCAAATATAGATAAGTCCAATGTAAACATACAAGAAACATTTGTTCTACAAGAACATATATTATTAAGTGATGAATATATATTATCTTTAAGAAAACCAAAATAGAACTTATAATTAAAAGTGAAATGGAGGAGTATAAAGTGGAAATAGCAAATGCTAAAGATTATTTAGGAAAAGATGTTACTGTAGAAGTAGATAGACAATTAGGTACAAGACATCCAAAACATGAATTTATGTATATGCTAAATTATGGTTATATTCCAAATACTATAAGTGGAGATAAAGAAGAATTAGACGCATACTTAGTAGGAGTATTTGAACCAGTAGAAAAGAGTGAAGGAACTGTTATAGCTGTAATTCATAGAACTAATGATGATGATGATAAATTAGTAGTAGCACCTAAAGGTAAGGAATATTCTGATGAAGCAATAAAAGCTATGACTGAGTTTCAAGAAAGATTTTTTGAATCAATTATTATAAGATAATATTAGGATGTTAATCATCCTTTTTTTATTTGACAAATATATATAATAGTACTATTATTATTTCATTGAAAGGAATGATTGTTATGTTAAGAATAATATTTAATATGCATCATCATAATAATCAGCACTTGCTAATACGACATTGATTTTGTTGTAGGCACAAGTGCTTTTAGTAGTGCTTGTGCCTGTATATTAACTATACAGGTAATCTGTGTAGTTTTTTTTATTATAAGAAGGAGATAATATGAAAGTAGAAGATATATTAAGAGATTTAGTTAGAATAAATACAATAGAAGATAAAGAAAATGATAAGTTTATTGAATATGCAGAAAAATATTTAATGAGGTTAAAATTTAATAGGGAAATAAAAGATAAATGTTTAGTAATGTCATATGGAAATGATATTAAATTATCTTTTATAGGACATATGGATACAGTTAATATCAATAATAAATGGGATTATAATCCATTTGATTTAACTATAGTAGATAACAAACTAATAGGAAGAGGTACTTGCGATATGAAAGGAGGAATATCTGCTTTTCTTTATACATTAAGTAAAATAGATTTAGAAGATTTAAAATATGGTATAAGAGTATGCCTTACATATGATGAAGAAATAGGATTTAGTGGAATAAAAGAATTGGTAGATAAGAAAGTAAACTTTGGTGAATATTCATTAATAGGAGAACCTACTGATAATATTCCTTGTATTGGATCAAAAGGTTTATTAGAATATGAATTTATATTTAAAGGAATAAGTACTCACTCTAGTATGCCTATAGAAGGAAAAAGTAGTAATGAGAATGCTGTAATATTCTTAAATGAATTATTAAAAATAAAGAATATATTTAATAAAAAGAAATGTAATTTATTTGATGTTCCAATTAATACTATTAATTATGGAATAATAAGTGGAGGTAACTCTATTTGTACAGTACCAGATCAAACAAATGTACAAGTAGGTTTTAGAATTACAAAAGATAAAGAAGATATTACCTTTATAAAAGAATATATAGACAAATTAATTAATACTTTAAACTTTGATATGGAATATAAAATATTAAACGAAATAAACCCATTTATAAATGAAGAGAAAATAGTTAAGTTCTATGAAGAAATAAGTGGTAATACTAAAAAACCATTCTTTGGAGTTAGTGAAGGAAGCTTTATAGATAATAACAAAGTAATATTAGGTCCAGGACCAATAACAGCTCATAAAGAAAACGAATATATAACAACAGATTCACTTAATAAAACATGTGATATTTATAAAAAAATTATATTAAAGATATGTAAGTAGAAATATTATATAAGTAAAATATAGAAAGTCAATATTAACTTATGTTATAATGAAGAAAACATTTCTTTGGAGGAAATATGAAATATATTTATGTAGATAAAGAAGGATATGACCAATTTGAATTTGAATTAGAAAAACTTAGAAAGTCTTTAAAAGCAAATGCAGTCCAAGGTAGTGAAGCTTTTCGGGATGCGGTTGGAGATGGGTGGCATGATAATTTTGCTTTTGAAGATTCGAGTAGAAGAGAAAAAAGCATTGCTAATTCAATCAACTCTATGATTCAAGAAAGTCAAAAATTAAAAATTGTAGAGAGGCAAGAATATGATCAAGATGTTATAAATATAGGAGATCAATTAAGGATTAGTATAGAATACTTTGATGGTGAAGTAGAAGTTTGTGATGTATTGCTCACCGGGAAGTATATACCTAATACAGAAAGTGAAATTCAAGAAATATCATTGAATAGTCCTTTAGGTAATTCAATTTTCTTAAAGAAAATTAGTGATAGAATTGAATATATGACTAATGATAAATTAATTAAAGTAGATGTATTAGAAAAAAGAAAAGTAAAAGCAATTAATTAAACATATCTTAAAGGAGGGGCAAATGGATCAGAGCATTAATCTTAACTTATATAAAGTATTCTATTTTGCTGCTACAAATCAATCATTCAAAGCAGCTGCAAAAGACTTGTGTGTTTCACAACCGGCTATTAGTAAACAGATAAAATTATTAGAAAATTTGCTAGATGTAAAACTATTTTATCGTTTTAATAAAGGTATTGAATTAACTAATGAAGGACAACTTTTATTAGTACAAGTGGAAAAAATGAATTTTTATTTGGAAGCATCTATAAAATATATTGCATCTGCAAAAAAATTACTTATTGGTGATTTATCTATAGGATGTCCAGCGCACATCACATCTTTTTATTTATTAAGTTATTTAGAAAGATTTAGAAATGATTATCCAAATATTAACATACAAATGATAAGTGATTCAACATCTTCTTTAATTGAGATGCTAAATCACCACAAAATAGATTTTATTATTGATAGTTATCCTATACACTTTAAATCAAAGGATTTTATATTGAAAAAATTAGGTGTTTTTGAAATGATTTTTATAGTAAGTAGTAATTATAAAGATAGCATAACAAAAATATCTGATCTAAATAACAAAAACTTAATTCTTCCTTTACCTAGAAGTTCGATAAGAATTAGTTTGGAAGAGTATTTATTAAAAAATAATATAAATTATAGTGTTGGATTATCTTTTGAAACAACAGACTTAATAATATCAGCGGTAAAAAAGAATTTAGGAATAGGTTATGTTGTTAAAGAATCGGTAATAGAAGAAATAGCTGAAAAAAAGATAGAGCCTATAGAACTGAATTTTGATTTACCTAGAATGGAGTTAGGAATTGTATATATAAAAGATTACCTATCTTCACCAGCTGAAGAATTCATAAGAAAGTATATTAAACTAATTTAGTTTTTTGTTATAACCTTAAGTTATCATCGCGTGAAAAAGATGTATTCGTTTTTATGTGAAATAAAATATATAATAATAACAAGGGAAAGAGTTATGAGAAAAATAAAATTAATAGCATTAGACATTGGGAAAACGTTAATTACGGATCAAAATAAGATAACATCTAAAAATATTGATTCTATTCGTAAAGCGAGAGAATCCGGAATTAAAATAGCTTTGGTTACGGCTAGAATGTATTCGTCAACTAGATATATAAGTAATTTAATAGCCGCAGATTACGGAGTTTTTGGCAATGGTAGCAATATAATGGAATTAAAGACTACACATTCCTATTATTCTGAAAACATCCCAATTGACTTGGTATTAAAACTTATTGAGTTTGCGAATAGAAACAAGTTATATATTCATTTAAATGGTTTAACTTGTGAATTTTCAAACGAAAATAAATACTTTGCTCTTAAACACAATTTATTAAATAAAAACTATCCTGAACATCTAAAAAGCAACATTATAGTTACAGATGATTTATGTAATTATGTTAAGAATAATCCTGTTATAAAAGCTGTTTTTGTATCGGAACTTGATATTGAAGAATATATTATTAAAATAGAAAATGAAATTAAAGGTATATATGTTAATGAATATAGTAAAGGACTATTTGAAGCTGCAATAAATAAAACTATAAATTATATAGAAGTTGGAGTAAAGAAAACGACAAAAGCCGATGGACTATTGCATTTAATTGATGTCTTAAATCTTTCAAAAGAAGAAGTATTGATAATAGGCGATGGAAAAAATGATATTGAATTGTTCGAAACCTTTCCATATTCAGGGTGTGTATCTAATAGTATATTAGAGATAAAAAATAAGTCTTCTTATGTTTCGAAATTCACTAATAATGAATCGGGAGTGGCTGAAATAATTGAATATTATATGAGAGGAATGGGTAGATAAAAAATGAAAGTAGCAATAGAAGGCATGGATGGAGTTGGAAAATCAACAATAGCAAAAATGATTGCGGCAAACTATAACATGATATATTTAGAAAAACCGCTTAAAGACTTATTTGAAACGAGTTCAAATGAAGGAAGCAAAACATTAGCTGAAATCTCAAAAAAAATATATAAGTTTGATAATGAAATATTAAAAGCTTGGTTTTTTGGTATGGGAAATCTATATTCATTTCTAAATCATGAAAATGATGATTTAGTAATAGATAGGCATTTTGCTTCAAACTATTTTTGGAACGGAACTCCATCAACAAAAACAATATTTGCAAATATGATTGAATTAATTGGAGTTCCAGATACTACAATTGTATTGTCTGCTTCTCCCAATACAAGAATGGAAAGATTGTATAATAGAAATCCAAATGATTATGATTTAACTGATTCTGAAAAAAATGTTATGGGTTATGACAAAATACTGTCTTTTCTAAGAGAGTTTGATATTCCACACTCTGTTGTTGACACAGAGGGGAAGACAATAGAAGAGGTATATTCTGAAGTAAGTTCGATTGTAATGCAAGTTAAAAAAGAAAAAGTTGTTAAAAGGTTAGGTAAATAATATGTTATCATTTATTGGTATTGGTGGAGCTTTTTCAACAAAAATGGGTAACTGTTCAGCATATCTTAGAGAAAAAGATTATATGTTATTAATTGATTGTGGAGAAAATATATTTGAAAAAATAATCGAAAGAGAATTATTGAAAAATATAAATAAAATCGATATTATTTTAACGCACTTTCATTCTGACCATATTGGTAGTTTAGGAAGTTTACTTTTTTATTGTGATAAATTAGGAGTAAAAGATGTTTCTGTAATATTTCCTAATTTAAAAAAACTAAACGAATTGATAAATTTAATTGGTGTCAATAATTGCACTTTCAATAAAAAACACCCTAAAGAGGTTGATAATTTTGAATTAAAAGAAATAAAACAAGAACATAATATAATGGAGTCATATGGATATATGTTTGTAATAAAAGGAAAAAACATATATTATTCCGGTGATACTAAAATTATTCCATCCGAGATACTCGAATTGTTTTTACAAAATAAAATAGATTATTTTTAAATAATCTATGTTAGAATTGGAGAAAATAATTATCATATTTCTCTTGAAGAACTTTTAAATTTGATTCCTATGGATTCAAGAAGAAACATTAACTGCATGCATTTTAATACTATAGAAGATATGAAAGAAATTGAAAAAAATGGGTTCTCATTAGTAAAAATAAAAAAGCGAGAGGTTAAAAATGGAAATATTAAGTCCGGCAAGTAATTTAGAGCACATTTATGTTGCTATTAATCACAAAGCTAATGCAGTATACGGAGGCTTGAAAAAGTGGAATGCAAGAAATAAAGCAATAAATTTTAGTTCTGAGGAATACAATTTTTTAATTGAAGAATTACATAAAAATAATATTAAATTTTTTCTTACTTTAAACATTTTAATGTTGGATGAAGAAATTGAAGAGGCAATAGCATTTTTAAAGAAAAACAAATTACCAGATTCATTTATTGTCACAGATATGGGCTTAGTAAAAAGATTGTCTAAAGAATTTCCACAAGTACCACTACACTTTTCAACCCAATTTGGATGTCATAATATAGATGATGTAAATTATGTAGAAAGTTT
>CAZKBC010000003.1:13186-21827 GCA_964551265.1 uncultured Muribaculaceae bacterium
AAGAGATCAATACTTGCACGAGAATTGACATTAGAAGAAATTGATTTAATTAAAAAAAACACAAATATTGAGTTAGAATGTTTTATTTGGGGATCACAATGTATCAGTTTCTCAGGTCTATGTTTTTTTGGAACTATTATCAATGGAGGCGGAGGAAATCGAGGCAAATGCATGATTACTTGTAGGGATATATATTCTGTCAATTCGGAAAAAGGGCATTATTTGTATGTTCCTGATATGGATTGTACAAACATCATAGGGGATTTAAAAGATATAGAATGTTTGAAGATTGAAGGAAGAAGACGAAATCCAATAGAAATTGCAGAAGTTCTTGATAAAATAAATGGTAATATTAAATCTGATTCTAATAAGGGATATATTTTTGGTGAACATGTTGCGAAAAATGGCTTATATGAAAAAGTAAATTCAAGAATAAAACCTATAATGTCTGCTAAATATGTTAAAAACATTTCAAATGATGATTTATGTGTTGAATATTCTGATTCAATTCCAATTAGATTTTCTAAAAACTACCAAGATCCAAATGTAATGTATATTGGAACTGAAATTAAAAAAACATATAATGTTAAATTAAAAAACATTTCTTTGGATTTATTATTTGATAATAATGTTTTAAAAGAAGTATTATATGTAAATCATAAAGGAACTGGTCATACTTTTTTTAATAAAAAAAATGATATTATAAGATTAGACATTAAATCATTAATAAGAGAAATAGAAAGTAAAAATAGCGACATAAACATTTATAATGTAAAATATAAAAAGAATAAAGAAGACATATATTATATATCTTCTATTATGTATAAAGAAATAGTTAATTATATAACAAAAGATTGTATAACAAAAAATAATTTTATTAAGAATACTAAATTTAAAATTAGTAAATTATTTGTTGAAGTTAATGATGAAAATATAATAGAACAATTAATCGAAGATGAAGATATAAAGATTATTTATAATATATCATCAATAAAAAAATTAAAAAACATATCTAATGTAATTAAAAAATATAATAACAAATTAATATATAAATTGCCTTTATTTAATTGGAAAAGTGAAAATATTCTTAACTATTTACAATTATTAGAGGGTAAAGATGTAATGTTTACTAGATTATCACAAATCTATTTAACAAAAAAAATAAATTTTAGCAAAAAATATGTTGATTACACAATATATATTTGGAATAAAGAGACATTATCATATTTAAAAGATAATGGTATAGAGCAATTTACTGCGTCACCTGAATTAAGCTATGATACAAATAAAGAAATATTTCAAAATGAAAAGTTTCAAGTTATAGTTGGTGGGAAAATTCCTATGGTATTTACTAGAAATTGTTTTGGACATATATTGGGGTGCAGTGGCTGTTCAAATAAAAAAGAATTAAAGAATATAAAAAATGAAGATAAAAATATGAATTTTGAAATTGTTTGCGAAGATGATTGTAGAATGATTCTAAATAAAAATCCTATTCTCAATGACTATTCAAAAGTTGATGTTTCAAAAAACAATATGTATAGATATATTACTATTGGACAAAATATTGATACGATTAAAAAATCTATATTAATTTTTAAGAAAAATAATTATTATAATGAATTAATAAAAACTGATGAGTGGAAAGATTCGTATGAATGTAACTTGTTGGATGGAAAGGAATAATATGAGTAAAGATTACATATATAATTCATCTATTCTCAAAAACACTGTTTTAGTTAACGGAATAGAATTTGGAGGCAAAAATAAAAATATTATTGCTGGGCCTTGTACTTTTGGTAGTTATGAAGAACTTTATTCTATTGCATTGGAACTTAAAAAATTAGGCATTAAATTTTTGAGAGCTGGAACTTTTAAAGCAAGAACAAGTCCCTATTCTTTTCAAGGCATGAGAGATGAGGGAATGGATATTCTGTTAAAAATAAAAGAAGAATTAAATTTAAATATTGTCACAGAACTTATGACAATAGAACAGGTTAAAAAATATGGAGGTTTGATCGATATAATTCAAATAGGAAGCAGAAATATGTATAATTATGAATTGCTAAAAGCTGTTGGAAGATTAAAAAAACCAATACTTTTAAAACGAGGATTATCAGCAACATATGATGAATGGTTATTATCTGCAGAGTATGTTCTTAATGAGGGTAATTATAATGTGATTTTATGTGAACGAGGTATACGAGGTAATGATTCAAATCATACTAGAAATGTTTTAGATATACAGGCAATTCCTTATATTAAAAGACATACAAAATTACCAATAATTGTTGATCCATCTCATTCTAGTGGAAAATCATACATGGTAGAGTCAATGTCAAAAGCATCCTTAATAGCAGGGTCAGATGGATTAATGATTGAAGTACATATAGCACCCGAAAAAAGTTTATGTGATAGTGAGCAGACAATAAATATTGGAGATTTGAAAAAAATAATTGAGTTTAATGAAGGATTGGAAAGTTATGAAAACTAAAAGTATATGGGGGAAACCACCTACTAGATTGTATAGATTAATAAATTTAGCAAAAAAAGAATTTAATAATAATTTTTCTGCTTGTATTGTTGGCTGCTCGGATGGGAAATTTTTAATGCCTTTTGCAAGAGAAAATATACAAGTAACTGGATATGATATTGATGAAATAGCTTTATATGGTGGAACAAAATTATTTCCATTAAATGATAAAAGTATTAAATATAAATATAGCAGTAATTTTGTTTCTAAAGAATATAATTTAGAAGAGAGAAAAGTTATTGGAGTATCAGATCGAGTTAAATTTGAAAATGTAGAAAGTATTGTTACATTAGAAAAAAGAGATTTTTATAGAGACGTTCCACAACAAAAGTTTGATGTGGTTTTTACGAGTTGCTCATTACATTATAGTGCTAATAAAGATTTCAGTTTAAAGGATAAAACTAAAAAATTACAAAGTATAGTTTCGGATAATGGATATCTATATATTGATTATATGATGGCAATTAATGAAAATGATTACGAGACATATTCATCTAATAAATTTTATAGAAAAAATGAAATACTTAACTACTTTGATAATAACTGGGAAATAGTATCTTTTAGAGAAAATCATAATCCCTCATTTGAATCAGCCCATGTTGATTGTGTCAAAGATCATTTTCATCGCTTTGGATATATTTTAGCAAAAAAAACTAAAATAGTAGAAGAAAAAGAAGTTTGTTGGAATGTTACAACAAGATGTAATCAAAATTGTAAATATTGTCATCGTTTTTTAAATATAAATGACCTTCCGTTACAACAAAATAAAAAAATTTTAGAAAAATTATTAAGAAGTAATGTTTCAGCTATTACATGGACAGGTGGTGAGGCGTTATTACTAGATGGTATTGATGAGTTGCTACAGATTGCTTATGATAATGGTATTAAGAATAAACTAATTACTAATGGAAAATTATTGGATCAAAGCAAAATTGAAAAAATAGGAAAATACTTAGATAGCATTACTATTTCAATAGATTCAATAGATTCTGATATTAATGACAAATTAGGTCGTGGTTATGAACATTATCAGAATATAAAAAATATTTTGGATTATTTAAATTATAAAGACATTAAAATTAGAATTAATAGCGTAGTTTGTAGCTATAATAAAACAATATTTAAAGATCTAATTTCTTTTTTAAATAATTATAATATTTATAGTTGGAGATTATTTAAATTCATGCCATTAAGAGAAAAAGCAATTAAAAATAAAAATGAATTTGAAATTTCTTTGAAAGATTATTATGATGTTATAAAATTAGTTAGAAACAAATCAAAAATAAAAAAAATTGATTCGAGAATACAAGAAGATATGGAAAAAAAATATATTCTCATTTTAGCAGATGGAAGTATTGTGATAACTGAAAATGGTTTTGATAAATGTGTTGGTAATGCTTTAAAAGCTAGTTTTAAGGAGATGGTATGTCAGAGTATAATGGAAAACAAGTAACGATAATGTCTTGTTCTGATTGCAATGCAAATTGTGAACATTGTTATATAAGTTATGATGGTAATTTAACAGGAAAAGAATTACTAAAAATGTGTAAGGTATTACATCAAAAATATAAAATTATTATTAATGGTACAGAAGTTTTGCTCCATCCAGATTACTTTAAAGCTTTGACAATTTCAGATCAAAATAGAATTTTAACTAATGGAATTATCATTTACAACAATCCTACAATATTAGATAGTATTAAAAAAACAGGTATTTCAACTATTGCTATGTCATATCATTTTAATAGTGATGTTTCACATATTTCACATAAAATGCTTGAAGAGACAATAAAGATAATTCAAAAAGCTAATATGAATGTAGAACTGATGTGTACTATAACAGCTGATAACTATAATCAATTAGATACCATTTGCGAAAAGGTTTTGTCATTGGGAGTACATATAATAAGATTTTTTAATTGTTTAAATACTGGCAAATGCAAAGAAAATGTTAATAACTTATGTTTATCTGATGACAAGCTTTTGGAGTTTTTTAAACAATTAAAAATTATAAGAGCAAAATACGATAAAAATATTTTGAAAATAAAAAGGAATGGATTATTTGGTGCAGATAAAAACAATCCAAATTGTAATTTTCGCTGTAATGCAGGTATTGATGAAGTTGTTATAACCCCAGATCTTAATGTATATCCTTGTATTTTTATGACAAAGCCAGGATTTGAAATTGGAAAGTATATAAATGGCAAAGTAATATTAGATGGAGAGATAAATAATAACGAAAAAGAGTGTATTGCGTATCAAATATTTAACAGACAAAAAGAAAATCCGTTAGAGAAAAAATTAATAAAATAAAGTATTAATAAACTTAGGAGGATTATAATGAGTTGGTATGAAATTTATTTAAAAGACATTGAAAAAAAAGGAAGTTTAAAATTTTATGTCAAGGATAAAATCAAAAATAAGAAAGTGTTAATAGATTTAATAAAAAAGTATTCTCCAAGAAAAAGAATAATGGAATCAGGTTGTGGGACCGCGGTATTATCAACTTATTTCTCGTCAATAGGTTATGATTCTACCGCTATAGATAACGACGATAAAATGTTAGAATTATCTAATAATATTGCAAAAAATTATTGTACAAATATACATCCTAAAATAATAAAAAAATCCATTTTTGATTTAAATTATCAAGAAAACTATTTTGATGTTTCTTTTAGCAATGGTGTTTTAGAACATTTTTCAGATGAAGAAATAATAGAAGCATTAATACAGCAAATGAAAATAGCAAATAAAGTAATTTTTGGAATTCCTACAGAGTACTTTAATCAAGAAGAAGCTCTTTATGGAGACGAAAGATATTTATCAAAAATATATTGGAGAAATTTAATAAAAGAAGCCAATGGGATTGTTTTAGAAGAAAAATCTATGCACTATATGAATTGGCTTAATAAACTTTTTAATTTTAGGAAATATTTTAAAGATTATCCTTATAGATTGTTTGTGATAACAAAAAAAGATAACATTAAGAACATATAAAATCCATAGCATATATTCGGTTTTAATGATATATTATTAATATTGTAAGGAGGAATGAATAATGCCAAAATTTGAAAAAGAAATAAAAATACTTAATATAGATGTAGAGGAGATAAAAAAAAAATTAGAACATATTGGGGCGGAGTATATTGGAAAAAAAGAACAAAAAATATTTACCTATGATATACCCACTATATACTATAGATTCCTAGAGTGTTTGCAATTACTAGATACTTCAAATGATTTATTAACAAAAACAACTTTAAATAAATTAAGAAATGTATTTGATGAGTTTTCAGATTTAGTATCCGATGAGATTTTAAAAAGAGTATATATGGAAATAGAGTCATCAAGTTTTGACGAATTATTAACATTAAATAATAAAGAAATTATTGATAAATGTAATAATTCAAAAACATTGTTAAACGAAATATCGAATAGTTTAATTAACCCTAATAAATGGATAAGATTAAGATCAAGTAATGACAAAATCGAATTAACAGTAAAACAAGTATATGAAAAAAATAATTCTAATATTCAAAAAGTTAAAGAGTATGAAGTGATAGTTAATGATTTGGAAGAAACTAATAGTATATTAGAAGAAGTAGGTATATTCAAAAGAAATTATCAAGAAAAAATTAGATATAGTTATAGATATAAAGGTGCCGAAATAGAAATAGATTTATGGCCACTTTTGAATCCATATATTGAAATTGAATGTATCGATGAGAATTTAATCAATGAGATAATACATAAAATGAACTTGTCAAATAAAGAAATCGTATCGTTAAATACTGAACAATTGTATAAAAAAATTGGAATAGATGTTTTGAATATTTCTGATTTAAAATTTTAATATTTCTTTATTAAATACAACAAAAAAAATTACCAAACAATCATAATTATTTATTTGGAACGTTTGCTCTTAGTTTAG
Source organism: uncultured Muribaculaceae bacterium (assembly GCA_964551265.1). GTDB lineage: Bacteria > Bacillota_I > Bacilli_A > RF39 > UBA660 > JAAYGD01. The sequence goes on from CAZKBC010000003.1 coordinate 19,651, forward strand.
AAGAATTATTCAAAAAGTATAATTTCAGGAATATAAGCAAGTAAAAACTTTGTATTAAAGGAGGTAATAATGGAATTAGTTCAAATAAAAAAAGAAGAAACAAATATATTAGAAAGATTACTACAATTATATTTACATGATATCAGTTTTCATTTTCCAATGAATTTTGATGAAAGTACTGGATTATATTTATGTTATAGCTTAGATAAATATTTTGATGATTCAATTAATTATGCTTACTTTATAAAACATGAAGAAAAATTAGCGGGATTTATGTTTGTAGATACTGATGATAATAATATTTATATTCAAGAAATGTTTGTTCTTAATAGTTATAAAAACAAAAGCATAGGTAAATTAGCGGCCTTTGAAGTGTTTAATAAACATAAAGGTAATTGGATGATTAAATCATTACCCTGTTCAGAGCCTTCTGAAAGATTTTGGAATAAAACTATAAAAGAATATACAAGTGATAACTTTAATTTAGAAAGAACAGGAAATTATAATAGAGCAGTATTTACATTTAATAACAAATAGATTACAAGAAATTGTAATCTATTATTTTAGTGTTATAATATATATAATAAGAAGTCAATATGAAAATGTTATTTAAGCAAAGAATATTATCTTGGTTTGATAAGTATGATATTTATGATGAAAGTAATAATATTATTTATTCAGTAAGAGGAGAATTATATTGGGGACATCAACTAAGAATATATGGTAACAATAACATAGTCCTAGGTTTAATAAAAGAAAAAATATTTCGTATTATGCCAAAATTTTATATATGTGATCAATCTGAGAATATAATTGGAATGGTATGTAGAGTATTTAAATTTGTAGAGCATAAATATACATTAACATTTAATGATTGGGTAGTAAGCGGAGATTTTTTTGGATGGAACTTTAATATAGTGGATAGTAAAGGTAACCTAATAGCAAGAACAAAGAAGCTTATATTTAATTTTACAGATCAATATGAAATAGAAGTATTTGATCCAAGAAATAGTTTATTAGTACTAGAGATATTTTTATGTATTGATATAGAAAATTGTACTACAAGAAATACTATGATATTTAATCACTTTAATACTTTTTAAAAGTATAAATAATGAAAGCATTGTATATATTATATGATGTTTTTTTACTTAATAGAAGTGTTATAATATATTTTAATAGGAGGAAATATGAAAAGTGAGTTTGTACTTTCTACATCTAAAAAAACCGGATTCTTAAAAAGAGACATTTGTATTCTTAGTTTCTTTAAAGAAGAAATATTAGTAACCTCTCTTAATAATAAAAAACAAAAAGAATTATTTATGATAAAAAAGAATAAAGAAAAAGAGAGTGGTGGTGGATTAATAAAACAAACTATTGCGATGCAATCAGCTATTCCAGAATATACAAACATGATAAAGAATATGGATAAAGAAGATATAAAAAAAGAATCTACTGAAAGTATTTCAAAAGGATCTATTACTAAGATAAAGTTTAAAAACGCATCTAGACATGAAGATTATGAAAACAATACTTCATCATTAAGTGAAGGTAAACTTATATTATATGTTAATGATAATAAGATAATATTTAAACATTTATATGAAGATAAGACAAAAGAAATAAGTAATTATATAGATAAATATTTGTAGAAAAAATTAATAATATGTTGGAGGTAAAAAATGAAAAACGAAAAACTTATAGTTTTATTGCCTTTAGAAACAGAAAGATTAATAATTAAACCTACATCAGTTGAAGATATTGAATTAATTTTAAAATTAGATAAACAAGAAGTAACCCAAAAATATTTGGGTGGAATTAAGAACAAAACAAGGGAAGAGAGAATTGATTTTTTAGAAAATAAAGCAAGTAGGTTTAAAAATGGATGTGCTGGTTCTTTAACAGTATGTTTAAAAGATAATACACCTATAGGATTTGCGGGATTAAAAATTGATGAAATAAATAATAATGCAGAAATATCATATTTATTTGATTATGATTATTCTAATAAAGGTTATTGTACTGAAGCATGCCAAAAATTAATTGAAGTAGGTTTTAAAAAATTAGATTTAAACAAAATCTATGCAGATAGTATTGAAGGAAATGATTCATCAAAGAGAGTTTTAGAAAAATTAGGTTTTATATTAGAAGGAACAAGAAGAAAACAAGCATTTGTT
>CAZKBC010000004.1:0-20855 GCA_964551265.1 uncultured Muribaculaceae bacterium
GGAATCATAGATTTAAATACTTTTTCTTGATCAAATCTTAAAGATATTGCTCTCATTTCCATTGCTTCTAAGTAATTTCTAGTATTTACTTTTCTCATATCTAATTCTTCTTTAGTATCTGCTACAATCATTAAATGCATTTGAAAATCAAATATCTTTGATTGAGAAGCAGCTATTTGAGTAGTAAAATACTCTAAAGATTCTAAATCTTGTCTAAATCTTTCTTTTAAAGTTTGATCTTTTTCTTCTATATACTTTTGTTTTAAGTCTGCACTTTGTTTATTTAACATCTTAGATAAACTAGAGAAAGGAACAGGAATATGTTTAATAATAATCTTTACTCCTGGCATACTAGAAATTGATGATAAATATCCGGTTTGTATTACTTTTGGATAAGATATTACAGTCAATATAGTACAATATTTATCACTTATAACAAATTCACTAGCTTTAAATTCCAAATCCTTTGGAGCTAATTCTGCTTTTATATTCATATAGACATCACCGTCCTAAACTCACTTTTTGTACCACCATTTAAGAAATTATCTAATATAATTCTTAAATCTTCATTAGTCGTTTGTGAAGAATTTATATCACAATTGGCTAAATTGTTTATCAAAGCTCTTATCTTCTTTTGAATCAATTCTGGATTCTTATCTTTAAATAATAAATAATATTCAGTATCTACTACATTATTATTAATAAAGTATTCTCCTTTTTGCATATCTTCTAATATAAGTTTTCTAATTTGAGGAGATGTAACATCATTATAAAGCAATTGTAGATGACTTAGATATAAAGTAATATCTACAGGTCTATCCGCTATTACAATCCAAAATTCATAATCAATACTATTATAAAAAGTCTTCAAACTATTAATTACTCTAGCTTGAGAATCTTCATCTAATATGAATATGTTCTTTGGACTTATCTTAATTCCTGATACCTTATCATCATTATCAAGAATAATACATCCATTAGAAATAGCTTTTATAGGTACAAAATACTCTGTACTTTTATTTTGAACTGTCTTTTGTGAACTCATAAAATCCCCATCCTTTCCATAAATATTTTCTTTGTCTTGTAAAGAAATGATACATAGATAGTAAGAACGATATAACATTGTGATAATTAGGTATTGGCATTACTAGTAAAGCAGTAAACAATGCTGGTACCAATATCAATATTGTTCTTAGTACTGTATCTGTTCCCAATGTAACCAATAATATAAAGGATGTAATTAAACCCGTTCCAAATATAACTAAATCAATGGGAGTAAACATATTAAATATTAATTGTCCCTTCTTAGTATTTGCAGGTATTAAATATATATCTTTCACTAGCTTCTCCCTCCATTACTTCTTCTTTTTATCGTAAGTTCCAGCTCCATATTGCTTCATTCCAGCTTCAATCTTAGCATCTCTTGCATAATTTGGATCTTTAAACAACGTTTCAAGTTCTCCTTTGGTTTTTTCTATTACAGTATTTGTTGAAGTAATTTGATTGTTTAGTGTTACTACTCTATTTACAGCTGTTTCGTAAGTAACATCAACTCCGTTTTCTACTACATGTCCACCGCTTAATATAACATCCAATTCAGATTGCTTTTCAATCTTTTGATCTTCAAACACTCCAAGTCTAGCTTTTGCTTCTTCAATCATATCTTTCCTTTGTGCTATAGGGGCAGAGAATGTTGCATTATTAAATTTGCTTTTTTGTTTTGCCTGACCAATAGCCTCTGCAAATTCCTTTTGTCTTTCTGTTTTATTATATAACGATTTATAAACTTCAGCATTAGCTTTAGTACTAGCGTCAGAATCTGATGATGCCTTAAAGTTATCAGGATTATTAGCATAATCTTTGATCGCAGTTTGATTGTTTTTTGCTTTTTCCATTTTTTCAAATTTAGGTTTACCTTGTTTTGTTATATCATCAGCTTCGCGAGTCTTTTGCCATCTTTCGTTAAATGCTTTTTCCTTAGCTTCAGCTGCTTTTTTGTAATTCATATCTTTTGGTGTATTTCTAGCAGCCATAGCTCCATCTTTTGCTCCAGCTTTTGCTCCACTTAAACCACCCTTAAGAACATCTCCAATAGCCCCAGTACCGGCTTTTCTTGCAGAATTTGCACCATGTAAGAATTTTCTAAAATTTCCAGGGGGTTTGTCCCCAAAGATTTTTTTACCAATTGCTCCAGTTAATGCTCCGCCTGCTTGTCCCGCTACTCCAAGAGCTCCAGCTGCTGCGCCAACTCCAAATCCTAATGCTCCATTTACTATTCCTTTGATTGCTTTTCCGTCATCTCCAGGTTTATAACCAAACATTTCTTCTAAAAATTTTGGAGCTAATTGCATAAATGCTATGATTGCAAGTACTACAAATAACAATTCAAAAACTCCAAATCCGGCTTCACTTAAACTACCAAATTTTTTATAATCTATACTAGCAAGTAGTGCAGTTAAAAAATATAGAGTCCCAAGTCTAATAAACAATGATAAATATGTCTTGATAGCTAAACCAGACCACTTTGAAAAAATTCCTTTACTTGCAGATTGGGGATCTAAATATGATATTATTGCAATTGGAGAAATAACTTCAATTACTATAAGTTTTATCGATCTTAAGGCAATTTCAATACACATTTTAATAAACGTAATGAGCATAATTGCTCCCACTACTGTCGATATAAGCATCATATAATATATTCTATATTGATTATCATAACTACTTTTAATAGCATCTTTATGATAAAGAGCAGATATTCCTTCTGTATCAAAATTATTTAAAGCATTGTTGACTTCAGCATCTTCATGTGTAATTTTAGTGTTTTTACCAATAAATACCTTAAATACATTCTTAGATATTTTCTCTCCTTCATTTTCTGTTATTCCATCAGATTTTCCTCCAACATTAGTAAATATTCCGCTTAATACTCCTTCATTGATTAATATGTCTTGAACTCCATATGCCACATTAAATACTGTTGGCATTATTACAACTAATATTATGGTGATTACAGCATTACTAAATACTTTACCTAATCCTTTTTGCTTATCAGCAGCAAGATCTGGATTAGCTATCATACTAATAACCGAAAACGCCAATTTAAACAACATAAATAACGCTAAAAATACATATATATTTTTAGCAGTAGTACTTGCGATATCTTCTGCCGTGAAAAAGTTTCTAAGGTTTGATAATTTTATAGCTATAGAATAAATAGGTTGTATTAAACCATATATCATTCCATCTAACCATAAAAAAAGATATCTTAATAGGTCGGTAACTACCCACGCTTTATACGAAAAAATTTCTATCAATGCATCCATATAATCATCTCACCTATCTTATATTATTACTTATCTAATTATAGCATATGAGACATAAAAAAAACAATTAAATAATTAATTGTTTTGTTATATTAATCGTCTCCATCAGCTGGAGGTGTAGGAGTTTGAGAACCGCCACCATTTATAGTAGCAGTCTTACCTGCATCCCAACAAGTTTTCCAATCTTGATTTCCAACTACTCCTGTAAGTAATCTTACTAACATTATAAATAAGAATACTCCAGCTGCAGCAGCTGCTCTTTTACCTAACATAGATGTTGCAGCTTTAACTGCTTTATCATCTCCTGAAGATACGGCTTTTAATAAATCAATAGTTCCCATCAATAGTAATACTATTGGTACTGCAATTAATAGAATACTATAAACTAATTTAATATATCCAATTATAGTTGCAAAATCATCATTTGAACAAACACTTGCTCCCATTATTAAGTCTCCTTTCACAATATACTTTAATAATACTTTATTTAATATACTTTGTCAATCATTATGGTTTAAAAACTCCCATCATTTTATTATCTTTTTCCTTATTAAATTGTTTATTAAAACCCAATCTAGCAAGTAAACTATCTAAGTTTCTACTAAACATTCGATCATTAAGTGGTGGAATACTATAAAAAATTTTAGTCTTTGATTCATATTCAAAATCCGATACATCTCTTGTATCCAATAAACTCTTATTTAATATGACTTTCTTACCACCCATCTTACTAAATACATCTCCATGTCTTTTTACTAACTTATTTAGTTTAATAGTAGAAGGCTCTAGTAAATATAATATGTCATTACATAAACCTTCATCTCCACTTATATTTAAATCAACAAGTATAACATCATAATTAGGACTTATTCTAGATAATTCTCCAAATAGATCAGCATTTGTAGTAGAATACATGTCCTTATCTTCATAATATATAAAATCTGTTCTATCTACTTCAATAGCCGCTACTCTATAATTTAAAGATAACTGTTTCTTTAACATATATATTAAAGAAGTTGCTCCAGCATGAGATGTAAGGTTTTTTACTCCCAATATTTTAACTTTCTTTTCAATTACTCTAGTTGTAACTTCTTTAGATAAATCTTCAATTTGATGAATATGTGCTACATCTTTATATGAATTAGTATGGTTCATTAAATATTCCATGCCTTCTTTATTTTTAGTAAAATTATATATTCCTATTGAAATTAATTTTGACAAAAATATTGAAGTAGATGTTTGAGGAACATCATCTAATAATAAAATTACTTTGCTCATATCCATATTAGATGACAATTTCTTAAGATTATTCAAATCAGAATAATTCTTTATTGCAGTAATATCTAAGATCATTTTGTTATAAAAAAAATTGGAGAACATATTTATTAACTCTTCAGCTTCAAATTCTCCATTTACTTTTTTTATTACTTCGATGTCCAATGAACTTATTTTTTCGTCATATAAATTTGCTACTACTATGTTCATATTTCACCTTCTAAACTGTATTAAGATTATATATTACAGATGTTTCTCCCTTAATAGGAGCATTAAGAAACTTCCCTATTATTGGAAAATCAAAATTCATATAAGTAGTTACTATATAATAATCTCCTCTTGGTGTTTGTACTCTTTCTACACAGAAACCATCAACGTTTCTTCCGTACCTAGAATTTTCACAGTTAGTCCCGGTGTTATTGGTTGTATTATATTTAGCTCCTACATATTTCACAGATTCTAAGTATTCGGCTATTGCAGGTTTAGCATGCTCATAGCCTTCAAATTTTTCTATTAAAGATACTATTTGATTCTTATGTCTAAAAGTAATAGCATAATTTATGCCAATTGCCATTATTCCAATATACGCAACAAGAAATACTAGCACGAGCTTAAACAATAACGTGCTTGCAATTGCTTCCTTCATTATCTATCACCCCTTTTAATTTTTGAAACTATTATACTAGTTTTGGTTAGTATTATCCCATTGTTCTTTTAAATCTTTTTGAATTCCTTCGTTTTCATTTCTTCCAAAGAAAATCCAGAAAAACAAAAGTACTGCGCCAATAGCAATAATTGTAATTATAGTTAATGTTGTTTCTCCAGTTGCTGCTTTCATATTTATTCCTCCTTCCTATAATATAAGTTAATCTTATAATAAATATTAAATTTATTCAAGTTAAGTAGAAAAACTTTACATTATATTGCAAAGTTTGTCATCATTGAAATTAGTAATACTGCCATTACTCCCATTCCAACAATAGTAAGCATTATCATACTTCTATTTTCCATTGAGTCTAATCTTTCCTTATATCTAGTACTTCTAGCTTTATTTTGAAGAGATGAAACACTCTTTGAAAACATTATCAATTGTTCATGTTTATCATCTTGTGATCCTAAACTTAATCTATATAGTAATCTCATCATTCTTACTGAATCAGATACAGGATATTTTTTAGCGAAATCCATATAAGGTTCTACTGTAGAATTACCAGCATTAATTTTAGCAACTAATTCTTTTAATCCTGTTTTAAATACCTCTGGTGCACTTTCAATCGATTTAGAAAGCGCAACTGGTATTGTATAATGTTGAGATAATGTCTCTAAACTCTTTAAAAAATAAGGTAATTGCAAATCTATTAAATGCAAATGTTTCTTGTAATATGCTTTAACACTTGAGTATCCTTGTTTAAACATAAAATATCCAAGTACAAAAGCCGCAATTAAGTTTATAAAGCTCATATTATTAATGAACAAAAATAGAAATACTAATATAGTAACTATTCCATTTCTTATTCTAATCTTATATTGTGCATCAACATCTACATTATCCCCATACTTTGACTTCAAAAAGAATTCATAATCTTCTTCCATCATTCCTTTAAAATATTCTTGATTATCATCTAAAAACTTCTTTGAATCAATTAATTTATGACTTTGAAATATAAGTAATACTATGGCACCTATTAATAAAAATTCCATTATTCAGCCCCCACATTCTCATTATAGTATTTTTCTCCACTTATCAAGAAATAACTATTAACTAATACTATGGCATGTAATATTAAACTTATTTTAATATCTCCAAGTAAATCAACATATGCATCTACACCTAGTAAATATTGAACTAACATTACCATAAAATATAATGCTACCCCAAGTTTAATAAACGATTTTTGAAAAGTCTTTCTATCAATTCTATCTCTATATACTGCTTCAACTAGACTATCTATATCTATTAACATAGCGTCCATTGTTTCGGTTGAATCAAGCGAACCTTCTTTTGTAATTTGCAAAAACAATTGATGCATATTCTTAACCATATGATAATCATATTTTGAATTCATGTATGATATTGAATCATCTATTGCTCCATTTTCATAAGATAAATCAATCATATGTTTAACATCAGATAAAACAGGATCTTCTAGTATTCCTGATGAATAAACACCCTCTAATGCCTTAACAAAAGATTGAGTAACCGCAAATTCCATTATAGTATTTGTAGTATATACTTGTATTTGTTCAAACAAATATTCACTATATAATCTTTTATATCTTAAAAATGCTAAATAAGGTACTACTAACATTGATATTAAAACATATATTATAGATATAATAATACTATAAAAATATAAATACGATACTACCGCTGCTCCTCCACCAAACATAACCATTTGAGAAATATATTCTCTAGTAGAGTATTCTAATCCTAAAGCTTTTACTTTTTCACTTATTTTTTTATACGAATACGGACTAATTCTTTCATATAAGTCTTTTGTTTGTTGAACAATAAATTTATATGAGTTATCACCAGAACTTTGTCTATAAAACAATATAAATAAAGCAAGTAATAAAAGTACTATTAGAACCCACATATAAACACCTACTTTCTATAACAATTCTTCTATTTCTTTTAATTTAAAAATATCACTTTCAAAATTAACACCTTGTGCAGATAAATATCCAATTAAATATTTAGTTGGATTTGATAATGCTACTTGTCCAGATAATGTTTTTCTATATATTGTATTATGTCTTGCTATATTATCATCATCTACATAAAACTCACATACTTCACATACTTCACGAACAAATCTTTTTGTTTCCTTATCTTGATATCCTCTAATATGTACTCCTAATTGAACATACCTATGTACTGATTTCAAAAATTGATCTATATCAATATTTGATTCCAACAAACTATACATACGAGAAGGAATACTTTCTGCTTTATCAGAGTGTATTGTAGATAATATATTATGTCCTGAAGATATAGAGTTTCTAACTGCCATTACAGCTTCTGCACTACGAACTTCCGATAACAATATCCATCTAGGATTTTGTCTCATACAAGTTACTAATACTTCACTATATGACGCTATATTATTTGTTTTCATTGCTACAATATCTCTTTGTGGAAATATTCTATCCAAATGAAGTTCCAAAGTATCCTCTATAGTTATTATCTTTTCATCATCCCTAGTATGAGAAGCTAAATACTTTAAAAACTCAGTTTTACCAGAACCAGTTTCTCCGCTTATTATTATATTACAGTGTCCTTCTACACAACGTATTAAAAAATCATGTATCTCCTGTGTAATATATTTTTCTTCCAATATCTTATCTTTTTTTAATCTTATCTTAGCTGGTGTCTTACGCATTAACATTGCTATTCCGTTTTTTGCAATAGAATCATGTACAAAGTTTAAACGTAATTCAGCACTTTCAGCATCCAAAAAAGGTTGAGCCATATTAAATGTCTTTCCCATCATATTAGAACATTGAAACGCTAATTTTTCTACAATAGCATTAGTAACATCTTGTACTTCAGCTCTATAAACACCTTTAGATAAAGATTTTAACCATAACTGTCCATTATTAGTGTATGAAACGTCTGTTATATCGTCATCATTTAAAAATCTCGCTAAAGGTCCGAAATCGACATTATTAAACATATTGTCCATATACTCATCCCCTTTTTATTATTAATTATTGACCTTGATCTTCAGTAGTAACATCAGGTAATTCATCTTCCGCAATTAAACCAGTATTTACTTCTATAAATACTTTTAATTCTTGACTAGTTATTACCGGAGTTAATGTTTCATTATTACCACTTTGATATGATTTAGTAGTAGGTACAGGTACTATTTCAGCAGATATTTCTTTAACATTAGACAAATATAATGCTTTTCTAAGTAATAAATGAATATCCTCTGGAACCGCATATAACAATATACTTGGAGTTCTAGTCTTTTCACTATCCTCAAATACATGTTGTCCATTATTATCTTTAACTGCTAATATTTTAACATTCTCAACTAACTTACCATATATAACCTTACCATCAGCATTTAATGCTTTAAGATATAGATCTATATAATTATCAGGGAATATTGAATTACCATATGTTTTATCAACATCTACTGGTAAATTAAATGCAGTAAACCCATCTCTAATATTAATAAATGCAGAGTCAGGTAATCTATTTTCAGTAATTATATTATCTTCATAAAACAAACTACCAAAAGGCACATAAGCATTATAACTTGACCATTTTCCTATTATTAAATTTGGATTTTGAATTACCTTTCCTTTTAACATTGATGGTGGAATCTTAGTAATTCCTACCATATCCTCAGTAATTCTTGTCCTTGGTTGAATAGCAACCTTAGCATAAGGCACATCAATTGGTTGAATAGCTTGATTAACTCTATAATTATATCCAAAATATATTATAAGTACACCAAGTACTACTCCTAATATAGTAACTGTATTCTTATTTTGAAAAAACTTCTTTAACTTAAAACCTAAATTTCCCATCTTTATTCTCCTTCTATACTATTATGTACTAATATTATCATAAATATATAAAAGTTTCCATATATTTTGTTTAAATATTAATAAAAAAGAATTAGCTTTTATTCACTAATTCTTTAGTCTTTGGTTTATTTACAGCATACAAAACCTTATCATTATCAATATCTTTACTCATAGGCAAAAATTTAGTTGTATCCATATTTAATAATTTATCATAATCCACCATTAAACTTGGATCAAGGTTTTCATATATCTTTCTAAGTTTACCTACATTATAACACTTGTCACCATCAATTACTTCTTCTATATCTCTAAAATAACTAGTAGCTTCAGGATAAACGTGTTGAAAGAATTCATCAATTGACATAGAACTAATCCAACCGGCTTTATCAAATAAACTATTATAATGATTTATTAATGTTCCATTTTTAGAGGATATAAAATGAGTTAAATTAATTTCCGAAAAAACATCATCCAATTTGTACCCATCACTAGATGAAAGTGTCTTTTTTGCAAAAAAAACAACACGATTAGAAGCGTCACCGTTGTTATCATACCTTATTTTTTTTGCTGGATCAAATATGATTTCAAAATCATCTTTTTTAATATATTCGTTATCATTATTATTTGGAACAATATTTTTGTATTCTAAATCAGCAAATGTTTTAATTTTAGACTTAATATAACAAGATTGAATATTTAAAAATTTAATTTTTAATAATAATTCAGCTAATCTATATATAGGCATTGGTTGAGAAAAATCATCTGGAATACTTTCTTGAATATGATATTCAAATGTGTTTTTATCAAAATAAAACACATCTATATTTTTAATATCTGCTTCTTTAGGGAAATAATCATAATACTTAGTAACAACTAAGTTAACATATGAATTTGTTCGAAGTATCTCAAAAATGGGTTGATCATCTTCAATATCAGTAAATAATACGTTTTTATCGTCATTAATTTTTGTTGCATGAGTGGCTAAAAGATATTCCTTATTGTCCATATTAAAAAGAATTATCCCCAAAGATTTATCTTCCAAAATTATCTCTTTATCTAAGTTTGTCCACCCAAAAGTTTCTTTCACTTTAGTACTAAAATCAATATTTTCTATACTTGTTTTATTTCTTTTGTCACTTGCATAAGCTTTCGAAATATTTTTGCTTGAACTAGACCCTGCAATCAATAAAGCTAAGACCGTAGATGTTATTTTTTTCATAAAAAATCCCCCTTTGATTAAACTATTATATATTTTATTTTTTGTTTGTCAAGAAAATCTTTTTTTTATTTCTAAAAACTATATATACTAAGAACACAATAATTAAAGCAATCAAAATGTATATAATTGTTGAGTAATTTTCTAAAACAGATGTGGGTTCTTCATATAATATAAAATATAATGAATTGTCTTTTAATAATTGTCCGTTATATTTTCCGGAAATATATTTTTTTTCCATGTTTTTTTCAATTATTAGATTTTCTAATTTTGAAGTGAAATTTTTGTTATTAAATCCAAATTTAATATTTTTATCGATAGTGTTTTCGTCTAAAAAAATTCTAAACTCCAAATCATTAATGTCATAATTTGATTTAACCAACAATACACTACTCTCTTCTTCTAATTCCTTTTCAAAGTTAATGTTGTAAGATATTTCAATGTGTTCTGTTTCTTGAAAAACCCCATAGAAATTTCCAAATTTTATTAATAGATTTTTTTCTTCTGTAGAAAAGGAATATTCACTATCTGTAATAATTGTCAGATTAGAATCCGACGCTTTATAAATATTTATTTTTTCTTCTTTATTAATTGTTTCATATTCATATGGAATAATATAATCAAAAAAATAAGTACTTGGTTGATTCCCATATGTTATCTTTGTGTCAATTGTGTTTTGAATTCCTATAGATTTTTTATCATAAAAAATATTTACATTCATTTTTTCTATTTCAATTTTATCATCGACTGAGATTTCCGGTTCATTTCCAAAGACAACAATAGGAAAAAACAAAATAATAATTATAATTAATCTTTTCACATTACCTCCAATATTTTTCTATTGACAAACGGGTATTAAACTTTTATATTTTCTGCATTCAGTACTATTTGCACCCTCAGGGAATGGTTTAGAATCAGTAGGACACGCTACTTCCCATACACCAGTGAAAATAGCGTTTTCTTTAGTTGTAGATATGCATAGTTTTTGAGTCGAATCATAACTATAACCTTCTGAACATTTTGTTTTGTCTGTTATACAAATATTACCAGTTCCAGGAGTATAAATTAATCTCCCCACGCTGCATTTTGCAGGGTTTGCATTTACAGTTTCCTTTGCTTTGTTGCACTTCCATGGCCCGTTTGAAGGAGCAATATATGTTCTAGTTGAACCGGTTGGACAAGCATCATCTTCGGTAATTCTAGTACTTGTAGTACACACTTTACCAATATAGCTAAGAGTTTCAACCGAATCACCAGATGGACACGTATATTCACCCGACACGGTTCTGCTTTGTAACATAGCATTTTCAGGGCAACCCTTTACTGTTGTACATCTATATTGCATCGTGGAAGTATTTTTGGGTGCGTTACAATTAGTAGCAGCCCCTTTACAGCCCCCATTTATCCAATCACCATAAGTTGTTGTATAAGTTCTACTTTTATAACATTTTGAGCCACTCAATGTATAACCTTCCGGACATTTAGTTGTCGTTGTAATAGATTTCGTACAATATGTACCATACTCTTCTGTCCAACCGCTTGGACATTGTTGTATCGTATCAATTGCTTTTGTACATCCATATGTAGAATTAGTAGCAAATCCAGTTGGACAGCTAGGGTTAGCAGTTTTTCTACAAGAACCATCTGGTTGTCTAACTCCACCTAAACAAGTATATTGTTTACATTGATTAGATCCAGCATACGAATAATAATCGGGGCAAATTTTTGCTTCTTTTACATAAGCATAATAACAATATTCACTTCCTGTAATATTATAGTCATTACGAATGTCAAATGGGGCGCAAACTAATTTAGATGGTTCGACTGAAATTGTTGTAAAGATAGGACCACTTGCACATTCTCCAACTTGTGGATCAGCCTTAAGGTCAAAAGATGACATTGTAGTTGCCTTAGCTGAAAAATCTGTAGTAGCAGAACTAGTATAAGTTTCGAAAATATTTGTTGGACTTGGACTATAAAATATAGCTTTATTGTATGTTTGGCGGTCTTTTCCATATATAACATCTGCTTTTCCAAATACATTTTGGCAAAAAGGGGATACTACCCTTATAGCAAGACTTGAACAATCCAAATATGGATATAATTTAATATATTTTAATGCATCTATTCTGCCATCCTTTGTATTAGGATGAACGACTCTAATTATGATTTCTTGTTCTTTTCCGTTTGGTAAAACATAATCTTTTTTTGGTACTTGATAAGTATAGCTGTTTCCTGTATGTACAGGTATTCCATTAACATACCACTTAATTTGAGAATCGTTATATGGACTACCATCAACATAAGTGGCATACGCAGTCATTGGAATACCATTAGTTGCACCAAGTTTTACATCTATTGTACTTCCATCATCAAACTTAATGGTATCTTTCAATCCTGCTCCATCTATATCGGAACACTTATCTCCTAAATAATTTTTTCCTTCGCCTAAACTGCTAAGTAGAGTTCCGGTTCTAGTAATAGAAGCACTTCTTGTATAAGTATCTTTAACTAAATCACACGTATAAGACATTGGATTCCATAAAGTATATTTATAGTTCAATTTCCATGTAATAGAGTATGAAGAAGCATTAGCAGAAACAATAATTTGTTTTCCCGGAACAAATGGGTTACTATATGACGAAGGATTAAGATAAGAGTCATTCAAATTATAGGTTCCCATCGAACTATATCTTCCATCGAAACAATCTGCATAAAATCCCGTAAATCCACATAGTGCAGGAGTCACTGAAATATCCAATAAATTTCTTAATGCTCGGGTCTTATAAGTAATATCTCCTTGACAAAGGGTTTTTAGATTTGAACTTCCCCATGATGCAGTTATGTTGCCAACAGTACATCCTCCACCACCTGTAGGTTCTATTATTTTAAAAGAACAATTTATAGTGTTTGAACCATTTGAAGCATTTCTATAGCCAGAATCAAGTGTTGCTTCATAATTTGTTCCATTACTTGGAGTTGCTCCGGTTTTAATATGTCCACCTGAACTTATGCTTACGCCCGGTAATGAACCGGTATATTTCCATGTAGCTATATCACCAGATAATTCTTTGCCACTAGTGTCTTCTAAATAAGCATCAGCCTCACTATTAGTATACATTTCTATTTGAGGGTTAGGGCATCTTACCGGAATTGTAGGTTTTGCAGTTACAGTCAAATTACACGTAGCTGTTGCTCCTTCAGAAGTAATTGTATATTTAGTATTTCCTGATTTGTAAGCTGAAATAAGTCCGTTTCTATCAATTCCAGCTATAGAGATATCAGAAATACTAAAAGATAACCCGGAAAAATTTGTTAAATTTCCACTTGTAAAAGCAACAGTTTTCGAAGAACCTGTTTCCAATTCGACATCAGCACAAGTTGTAACATTTATAACACAAGTGTCACTATGCCCGTTATCTGATTCAGCTGTTATAGTAGCAACACCCGTAGAAGCTCCGACAACATAAGCATTATCTTTGTCGGGAAATATCGGATCAAAATTATCATTCCAAACTGATGCAACAGGAGAGTTATTAGAACTCCATGTTAGTTTTCTATTTACGGCATCTACCGGAATATACCTAGGATATAAAGTTGGTTTTTGACCTTTAAATATTACTATACCTGCATCAGGACACTCGATTCCACCAGAATTTGTTCCTCGCAAATCATCTTTTATTAATATTTTTAATTCTTTCAAACAATTACCACCAATAATTGTATTAGAAACCGATTCATTAATATCGTTTACTGGACCATTTTTTATAAAAGTCCATGTATATGTTGCAACACCTCCAGAAACCACTGGAGCAGTTGATATTACTTCTTTTGTTGGATCCGACCATTTACCACATAAACATTCTTTATATGTTGCATCTCTATTTTCACGAACTAATCTCAACAAATCTTCAGAACACGCTTGATCATTTAAACTTGGTGCATCTCCCCATCCTAAAAACTGCAAATCTCCCGATATACATTCATCTATTCCACTATTTGCATTAGGACAATTTCCATCTTCATATATATCTTCAGGATCTTCCCCATCATATCCAGGGACCCTTTCATCATCAAATCCATCCCAATGTTTATAAAGGTCTTCTCTTTTATATATAGCTTCATATATAGAATCTATTGTATTTTGTATATCATATTCAGCATTCATACCCAAAGCATTAATACCATTAACACTAGTTGCTATACTTAAACTTACCTTAGGTGGTTGTTCTACTACATCGTGTATTACTAAACTATAATTTCTATTAAGTGCTACTGATTCTGCAAATCTTCTAGTTAAATTTTCAACAAACTTTGCTTCTACTATTCTTAATCTTCCTGTTGTTCTATAGTAAGAAAGATCAACAGCATCTCCCATTGCAGCCTTTGTAGTCTCTTTCATCAAATAATATACATGATCATTTGTTGTTGTAATATTTTGAAATAAATTTAATGTTACTATTCCAACAGCTCCTATAATTATTATAAAAACTCCCCACATTGACTCTTTCATTGTTTCACCGTCCTGTCTTTAATATATATAGTCTTGCTATTAGGACTTGTTTCACCATTTTTTGTTTCTACTATAGTATAATAGTTTTCAACGAAATCACTCTTCTCAAAATCCGATAAATTAAATTTTGTATAACTATTTTTTTCATTATTATTATATCTTTTAATAGTATTGATTTTATCATTTGTCAGATTGATTAAATATGGAGATTTAGTTTTTATCGTTTCAGCTGTACTTGTAATATATTTTTCTACTAAAGACCTCTTTACTTCTTGTCCATTTATTGTTTCGGTTACTTCTCCATCCCAATTTGCTCCCGGTACTCTTCCTACACCAGGAAATGGTGATTTTAAATCAATTGTTCTATATAAATACAAAATTGGGTTCTTAGAACCTATAGGAAATTGACCACTAAATTTATCATAGTAATAATCTCCTTCTTGTGGAGATAATAGATTTCTTACTTCATAAAAACAATTTACTGTTAAATTATAGTTCTTTGGAACAGCACTATTAATATTATTGCCTACACCTAAAACAGTTAACGTCATTCCGTAACCCGTATCAGCTGCATTATCTAATTCTGGCTTTGTTTTTTCTGTTAAAGGAGTATAATACTTTTCTCCTGCATAACATGTCTTTTCGGTTGTATTTTCATCATTCGGCATTACTTTTCCATCATATAATATTACTTTCTTTTCTTTCATTGTATATCTTCCAGTTACTCTTGATAATTGATTCCATCCAACGATGGCTTTTTTGTTTTCACAACTTAGTTCTCTATTTTCTCTATTTGCTCCTACCATTGTTTCTACCAATGTACATGAGGCATAAGTCGTATCATCATATGTTACCAATCTACTAGTTGGAGCCGTTTCTTTATATTCATAATTTTCTATTACATCATTAGTTGAAGTTTTTAATCTTAAACTTACTGTTGGACTTATACTATATATTGACGAAAGATTAACATCTGTTCCCCATCCATCACATTGATTTTTTTGTGTTCTTGCATTATATATTGAACGCAATAATGAAGCAATTGCATTATTATCTAGCACACCATTTCCGTCCAAATCTAACACTTTATTTCCATCTATATCTAAAAATTTTGAAGCTTGATTTTCCACATACCTAATATCATCTATATCATAATATCCGTCTTTGTCTATATCGGCCTTTGGTACTCCATTTATTCTATTTCCATCTAATACCATATACATATCTATTAAAGTTCTATATGTTTTGTCAAAATCTTGATATGTATCAAAATATGTTCCTCTACATCCTCTTTCTGATGATACATTTAGTGGATATCCAAATGACATTCCTGCGTATACTCTTCTAGTACTTGGAAATGAAAAAACAGTACTTTCTTTACAAGCCACTACACAAAGTTTATTTCTAAACACTTCTTCTGATAATCCCCCTAAAGGATATTCAAACTTTGTTGTTTTGGTTTTCTCAGAATCACATGTTAATGTTCTATTTATATAATTAGCATTCCCTTGTGCAGGTGTATCTTCTAATGGATCACAATCCATTGCTTTAACAGTTCTTATTGATACTAGCAACATTATCATTAGAAAAATCATCACTTTTTTTCTCATATTAGACCTCCACATAGTATAGTAAGATTATATCATATATTTTTTTATAGTAAATAAAAAATTACTTAATTAAGTAATCTTTTCCTTTATGTGGTTCTTCTTTAAATAATCCATTATAATCATTTTGTCTTAATACTTCATATATTCCTATTGCAACACTATTAGATAAGTTAATAGCTCTTACATTATCACTCATAGGTATTCTAAGGCATCTATCAATACTCTCTTTTAGTATTTCTTTTGGAATACCAGTAGATTCTTTTCCAAATATTAAATATATATTATTATTATAATTATATTTAATAGATGAATGAGATTTATTGCCATATCTTGTAAAGAAATAATATTCTCCAATATTATTTGATTTAAAATCTTCATAATCATCATATATAAAGAATTTTAATTTATCTGTATAGTTAACCGCACTTCTTTTTAAGTTTTTATCATTAATATTAAATCCAAATGGTCTTATTAAATGCAATGTAGAATTAGTTGCAACACAAGTTCTCATAATGTTTCCTGTATTTTGTGGTATTTCCGGTTCATATAATACTATATTAATCATAAATCTTCATATAATCTAAAAAATCTAATAATAGATTTATTATCCATCTTATTATTACCTATATTAATATAATTTAATATTTTTCCCTCTTCAAATCTTACTATCACTGGAGTTTTATCTATATTGTTTTCATTAAAATCATAGTTATCTAATAGTATTTTAATGTCTAAATCTTTAGTATTAACATATATTACTTTATCGTTTAAATAATATCTATTAATAGTTCTTTTAAATTCTTTTTCAAATGTTCTTGTTTCAATATCATCTACTGCTCCAAAGTATACGAAAGTATTTGGATTTTCTATTATATAGTTTCCAAATTCTGAACTTGTAACTTCTTTTACTAAATCTGATAATATAGATATATTAAGATTATGCTCTTTATATACTGTATACCATCCTATAGCTTGATTGCATAATAAAAGAGTAGCTGATAGAATCATAACTAATAAAAAATCTTTATTTGTGAATTCAAATTTTCTTTTCATATTAACACCTAGTATAATATTATCATATTTTAATTATAAATTAAATACAAAAAGAAAAGTATAGAGTTTAATCTATACTTAATATATTTATCTTTTATTACTTTTCTTTTTATTTGAAACTTTTTTTGGTTCTACTTTTTTAAGTTCTTCTTTTTTTATTTCCTTTTTTGGTTCTACTTTTTTTATTTCTTTCTTAGCTTTTGGTTTATTATCTTTAAAGATCATATACAATCCGAATAAGAACGCTACTGCTAGTGCTGCTATTACTACTATTTTAGCATTACCATTATCTTCTTCATTTTTATATGCTTCAAATTTATTTTTTACTTCATCAAAGTCTTCTAATAAACTTGCTTTAACACTTTTCTTAACTTCTTCATTTTTTAGCATAGTTTCAATCTTATCAATTGCTTTTTCTACAGCTTTTTCATTTTTAGCATCAATGTTTTTAATATCTACTATTAACTTCTCAATTTCTGTTACTACTTCTTTCTTATATCTATCTTCTGTAGTTGTTTGATTTTCTATTTCAACATTAACTGTTTTAGAAATATTACCAGATTTAGCATTTAATTTTAATGTAGAAGCTTTATCATTAGCGTTCTTTATCTTTAATACTATTGTTCCTACTGCTTTATTAGTTTTATAACTACCATCTATTTCAGCAGTAACTCCTGTTTGAAGTCCTGATATAGACCATGTAACTTCTTTGTTATCAACATCATTTGGTACTAATTCATAATTAATTTCTAATTCTCCATCAAATGGAGCTAGTTCAAAGTTAGTGATTTTAATATCAGTTAACACTGCCTTATTATCTATATTATCAGCTGCTAATACTGTAATAGTAGATGCGAATAGAATAACTAGAGTCAAAAATATTTTCTTCATTATATCCCCCTGAATAAATAATATTAGACTTATTATAGTTATTTATAAGCGTTTGTCAATACAAAAAAAGAACTTTCGCTCTTTATTCATAAATATATTCCATTTATTCTATAATTGATTCAAATAATCCTCATAAGAGAAGACTGTTTTAGTTTGACTTTGTCCTCCGTCTATTGCTCTAAAAGAAGCGAGTCTTACTGCATCTAAGTTTTCTTTAGAAGCATCTATTCTAACTAGACCTGGTTGAATCACATGAACCATGTCTCCTCTATTTTTATTAGATAAAGAATCATATTCACTTTGAGTTCTTCCTAGGCTATCTAATACATATAGTCCAGTTACTGAACCGTTCTTATCTTTTTCTACACCTACTAAATTTAAATAATGTCCATATTTAGCTATAGAACTTCCTTCTTGTGCTATACAATGAACTATGTTTCCTTTTTCAACTTCTGTGATTGCACTATTTAAAGATCCTAAATCTGTTGAAGGAATACCAGCTTTACTTAAAATTGTTTTATACTTATTTCCGTTACCAACATTATATGAACCTGTAGTTAAATTTATAGTTGTATCTCCCACTCTTTTTCCATCAACTAAAGTCTGTTTACCCGATACACCTAAAACATCTACTACTATATCCTCTTGATTACCCGCTATTAAACCAGAATTTGCTAAAATATTTATAGTAGCAAAAGGATGAGTACCATTTCTAGATAATTCTTTAAGTCCTTGACTATTTCTATCTAAAAGCCAACCACTCCATTTTGGATCCTTCATAGTAAAATAATTCCAACTAGCGCCTTGGTAATTAATAACTCTACTATATCTTCCAGTTGAATCCATATCCTTTATGTTATTACTAGTTAAAGTTGGCGCAACTGTTGGTTGTGGTGTTCCAGTTGGCGATATCGTTGGAACCGCTGTTGGCGCAACTGTTGATTGTGGTGTTCCAGTTGGTGATATTGTTGGTGTTGCTATTGGTGCAACTGTTGGTTGTGGTGTCCCAGTTGGTGTTGCTATTGGTGCATCCGTTGGTAAAGGAGTTGGTTGCTCTGTACTTGTTGGTGATGGTGTTTCTACAATAGGTACGACGGTTGCAGATTGTATTATTTGAGTTTCTGAACTCTTTAAATATGTTTCATATGCTTTACCTATTTCATCAGCTTTTGCTGTTATTTTATTTAATATTTCTGTATTTTTTAACTTTATTCTTTCTATGGGCTCTAATACTACTTTAGCTTTCTTTCCTGTCCAATTTAAAACTATACTATCTAAATTAGTATTCATATCATTAACTATAGTTGAAACTTCAGTATTTACAAGTTCTAAATCTGCTTTTGTCTTAAGCATTCCCTCATTAACAATTAACCCATTCATATGAACCTCTATATCATAATCATTATATAAAATATATCATAATATTTCAATCTATTTAATCATTATTCTGAAACCACTATGTTAATAATCTTATTAGGTATCGCTACTACTTTTAATATATTTTTGTTTTCTATGTATTTAATTACATTCTCATTATTTTTTGCTATTATTTCCATATCTTCTTTTGAAATATTTAATTTAACAGTATCTTTACCTCGAATCTTACCATTAATTTGAATAATCATTTCATAAGTATCTTCTATTAATTTAGATTCATCATGTTGTGGCCAAGAAGAATACGCTAATTCTGTATCACTATATAATTCATTTAATTCTTCTGTTAAGTGAGGTGCAAAAGGGTTTAATAGTTTTAATAATACTAAGTAATCTTTTGATGTAATATTATCTAATTTTGAATATTCATTAACTAATATCATTAATTCTGAAATAGCGGTATTGTATTTCATATCTTCAATATCAGATGATACTTTTTTTATTGCTTTATTAATAGATATTTCAAAATCTTTAGTATATTCATCTTTATTTATTACTTTATCTTTTAAGTTATATACTTTATCTAAAAATCTACTTACCCCTCTTATTGAGTCATCATTCCAAATAGATTCTAAAGGATAATCGCTTAAGAATAATATATATAGTCTTAAAGTATCAGCCCCATAACCTTCAACAATATCCATTGGATCTATTACATTTCCTCTAGATTTACTCATCTTCTCACCATCTGCACCCAGTATCATACCTTGATTTGTTCTTTTTAAATATGGTTCTTTTGTAGGAACATAACCCATATCATATAAGAATCTATGCCAAAATCTAGAATATATTAAATGTCTAGTAACGTGTTCCATTCCCCCATTATACCAATCTACTGGTAACCAATATTTTAATTTTTCTATATTTGCAAATTCAGAATCATTTTTAGGATCTATATATCTTAAATAATACCAAGATGAACCTGCCCATTGAGGCATAGTATCAGTTTCTCTTTTAGCGTCTCTTCCACATTTAGGACATTTACAATTAAC
>CAZKBC010000005.1:0-1425 GCA_964551265.1 uncultured Muribaculaceae bacterium
ATATATCTCCTAAAGATGCCCAATATTTACTTAAGTCCTCATCACAATTGCTTTCTTTTTCACCGTTTAAGTCTTCGAATCTGGTGTTTTCCATCATTAAAATTTCACCATCTTCCATATCATTAATGGCAAGTTCTAATTCCATACCTCTTGTAAAAGGAATAAACTTAACTTCTTGTTTTAACAATTCACTTAATCTTTTTGCTACGGGTAATAAAGTATTAGTGAGTTTATCTTCTTCTACTTTAACTCTACCTAAGTGAGACATTATTATTACTTTAGCTTTTGCTGATGAAGCAAATTTAATAGTCTCTAAACTTTCTACTATTCTTGTTTCATCAGTAATAACACCATTTTCCATAGGTACATTTAAGTCACATCTTAATATTACTTTTTTCCCTCTTAAGGAATAATCAACTATTGTTTTTTTCATAAAAACCTCCATATTTATTATAACATTTTATAATAAATAAAAAAGTAGATATTATCTACTTATTTATAAATTTATTTAAATATTTAGCAAGTCTTATCATCTGACAAGTATAACCCATTTCATTATCGTACCAAGATACAACCTTAACCATTTGACCTTTAGGTGTCTTTAATACTTTTGTTTGAGTAGCGTCAAATAATGAGCCATATGTTGTTCCAATAACATCTGAAGATACTATTTCATCTTCTGTATATCCAAATGTTTCACTAGAAGAAGCTTTCATTGCTTGATTAATTTCTTCTTCAGTAACATCTCTTGATAATACACAAGTTAATTCTGTAAGAGATCCCGTTGGAACTGGTACTCTTTGAGCTCCACCATCTAATATTCCTTTTAATTCGGGAATTACTAAACCTATTGCTTTAGCAGCTCCTGTTGAATTAGGAATTATGTTTTCTGCAGCAGCTCTTGCTCTTCTTAAATTCTTTTTATGAGGAGCATCTAATGTATTTTGATCATTAGTATATGCATGAATAGTAGTCATCATTCCATATTGTATTTTAAAACTATCATTCATAACTTTTGCCATAGGCGCTAAACAATTTGTAGTACAACTAGCAGCAGATAATACTGTTTCAGTACCATCAATTATATTATGATTTACGTTGTATACCACAGTTTTCATTGTGTCTTCTTTTCCTGGAGCTGACAATATTACTTTTTTAGCTCCTGCTTGAATATGATAATTACATTGTTCAATTGAAGTAAATATACCCGTACATTCAAATACTACATCTACTCCTAAATCTCTCCAAGGTAAATTTGTTGGTTCTTTTTCTGCAAATACTTTAATTTCTTTTCCATCTACTATAATAGATGTTTCTGTAGAAGATATTGAATTTTCTTTATATCTTCCTTGTACAGTATCATATTTTAATAAATGTGCTAAAGTAGCAGCAGCAGTAAGGTCATTTATAGCAACTATTTCAAAG
>CAZKBC010000005.1:1435-5247 GCA_964551265.1 uncultured Muribaculaceae bacterium
ACTATCACCAAACATTCTTCTAAATGCTAACCTTCCTATTCTTCCGAATCCATTAATCGCAATTTTTACAGCCATATAAATCCCTCCTATCTAAAATAACTGTTTCCAATAAATTCTCTTAATATAGAATCATTTGGAATATCTACTCCTGAAATTGGTAATACCATCATGATTAAGTTTATTAATCTCATGGCTTCGTTATAATTTTTGTCATCTCGTTCAACAGAGAATAATAAAGGTTCAGCATACGTTCTTAGTACTCCAAATTCATATAATAGAGATGTATTAAACACTACATCATTATTATCTTGAAAAGGAAATACGTATTTTTCTTCACCTTTTCTAACGCTAGGCCATTTTTCTAATGTCTTTGATGCGTCATATCCTCTATTCATGTTGTCTCTAACCATTCTTCTTAACAACCTTAGATCAGTTGTAGATACCCTATTTGAATTGTCTATACCAAGTGTACTAAGTGGCGATATATATATTTTAAATTTATTCTTATTATCAATAGAAGAAGTAAGCAGATCATTTAATGCATGTAATCCTTCTATAATAAGTATACCACTTTCTTTTAGTCTTATCTTGTTTTTATATTCTTTTTTTCCATCAATAAAGTTAAATGTTGGGATAAGAACTTCTTCATTATTTAATAATTTTTTTAAATGATCGTTGAATAAATCAATATCTATTGCTTCTAAACATTCAAAATCATAGTTTCCATCTTTATCTCTAGGACTATCTTCTCTTTCTTTAAAATAATCATCTACTGATATTGGTAGAGGAGTTAATCCCATACTTTTTAAATAGATTGATAATTTCTTAGATGTTGTTGTTTTACCAGATGAAGATGGACCCGCGATTAATATAATCTTTGTTTCTTTTTTTTCTTTTATCGATTCTGCTATCTTAAACAATCTCATATTTTGATTCATTTCATTCATATATATTAAATCTTGTATTTTTCCATAAGTTATTTCTTTATTTAAATCATGAACATTTACTATTTTTTGTTCTTCAGCCCACTTAGAAAATGCTCTAAACGAATTAAATACTCCCTCATGATGAACGTAAGGTTTAATTACTCCATCAATATATATATTTGGTAACAACAATATAAAACTTTTTTCATCTAAATAATGCAAATCAAAATATTTTATATGAGTTGAATTAATAGGCATTACACCATAAAAGTATTCCATAATATCTATAAATTTATATAATACTAAGTTATCTTTTATTACATACTTTAAAGATTCAATTTTATCCAATCTACCAACTCTTTTAAAATAATTTATAGAGTCTTCCTTAGAATAATTACCTTTAATAAAAGGTATATTTTCATTACTGTATTTATTCATTTTTTCTTTAATAATTAATAAATCGTTCTCTGTTATAGACCCATCAATTATTTCACAGTAAACACCTTTATCTATTGAGTGGCATGCTCTTATATTTTTGTTTAAAGTTTCTTTTATTGCTTTAATAAGCATAAATAGTAAACCTCTTTCATATACTTTATTACCTATATGAGAAGAAAGATCATAAAACTTTATTGTTGAATCTTCTAATACTTTATAATTTAAATCATGCATATCTCCATTAACTTGTCCAACAATAATACCAAATTTAAATTCGTTTTTAAAATTCTCACTAATTTCTAATAGTGAAATACCCTTTTCAAAATCATAGTTAATACCATTAATTGTTATCTTAATCATAAATTACCCCTAATCTATTCAATTATACCAAAGATATATTAATAAATAGTGTTTATTGTTAATTCTTTACACTATTTTTTTCTTAATATACTAAGTAATCTAAATATTTGCATCATTGAAACTAGAAAAGAAGCTACATAAGTAAATGCTGCTGATTTTAACATTTTATTTACTCCAACTTGTTCTTCAGTTGTGATGATGTTTTCTTTTATTAATATTTTTTTAGCTCGTCTTGATGCATCAAATTCTACTGGTAAAGTAACTAGTTGAAATAATAATGCTGACCCCATAATAATTAATCCAATTATTATTTGATTAGTAACGGATGAAAGTATTCCTAGGGCAAGTACTACATATCCTAACTTTGAAGTTAAAGATACTACAGGAACCAATAAAGATCTTAATTTTATTAATAAATATCCTTCTTTATGTTGCATAACGTGAGCACATTCATGAGCTGCAATTGCAATTGAGGCTATCGATTCATTATCATAAACATCTTCTGATAATCTTATTACTTTCTTTTTAGGATCAAAATGATCTGAAAGCGTTCCAGATACTTTCTCTATATTTATTTTTAAATCATACATCTCTATCATTTTTCTAGCGGTATTATATCCATTCATTTTTCTTCTACTTTTTACTGTTTTATACTTTGAATATGTAGAATTAATATATGATTGAGATAAGAACATTAAAATCATAGGTATAAATATATATAACAATTCCATGTTATCTCCTTTCAATAATTGTTCCATCACGAGTATCTTTAATACTAATACCCATTTCTAACAATTCTTTTCTTATTTCATCCGCTTTAATATAATCTTTGTTATTCTTAGCAATATTTCTTTCTTCTATCAATTTATTAATATCACTAGAGAACTCTTCTATTTTATTATTTATTAAATTTAAAGATAATACTTTATCAAAATCTTCTATTAAACATAATTTATTATAATCGTCTATAGAATCATCTTTTAATACGTCAAATAATATAGTTAATGAATTTGATGTGTTTAAATTATCTTCTAGAGTCTCTTTAAATTTTAATTTATATTTATTTTGTATTTCATTATTAATTTCAGTTTCAGTTTTATTTAAATTTGATATCCTAGATTTTAATTTATTATAAGATTGAGTAGCAATATCTAAAGATTCATATGTAAACAATAATTGTTTTCTATAATGTGATTGCAAACACATAAACCTATACGATAGAGGATCATATCCTTTTTCTATTAATAAAGATATTGTTAAAAATTCTCCATTCGATTTAGCCATTTTTCCAGAATTATCATTTAAATGTTCACCATGTACCCAATAGTTACACCATTTATGTCCTAGATATGCTTCGCTCTGTGCAATTTCATTTGTGTGATGAGGGAATATGTTGTCTACTCCACCACAATGAATATCTAAATATTCTCCTAAAGTAGTATTAGCGATTGTTGAGCACTCAATGTGCCATCCAGGATATCCGATACCCCAAGGTGAATCCCAAATCATAGCTTGATTTTCAAACTTTGATTTAGTAAACCATAATACAAAATCAAATGGGTTTCTTTTTGATTCGTCATATATAACATCTTCTCTAGCGCCTACTACTAAATCTTCTTCATTCTTACCAGATAATTTATAATAATCTTTTGCCTTACTAATATCAAAGTATACATTTCCATTTGAAAGATATGCATAATCTTTTTCAATTAATTTGCCTATTATTTTAATATAATCTTCTATTTGATCAGAAGCTTTTTTTATAATACTTGGTTTTTTAATATTTAATTTATCAGCATCATTAAAGAATGATTCAGTATAATAATCAGCAATTTCATATACTGTCTTATGTTCTCTTTTAGCACCAATAAGCATCTTATCTTCACCAGTATCTCCATCACTTTTTAAATGTCCTACATCTGTTATATTCATTACTCTTTCAACTTTATATCCTATATATATTAATGATTTTTCTAATATATCCTCAAAAATATAAGTTCTTAAATTCCCTATATGCGCAAAATGATATACTGTGGGTCCACACGTATACATCTTAACAATTCCAGTTTCATTTGGAATAAATTCTTC
>CAZKBC010000005.1:5347-20389 GCA_964551265.1 uncultured Muribaculaceae bacterium
TGCTATGAACACTAATGCAACTAATACTGCAACTAATTTCCACACATATTTAAACCAACTCTTATAATCCTTTTCTAAGTAAGCCATTCCAGCCACCATAATTGCACTTGTTGGAGCAACTAACATAGTAATACCATATGTTAATTGAGTAATAAATGCTATTTGTTGATTATTTGGACCAGCAATTGCGGATAATACTAAAGGCATACTATAATTTGACACATAATTTGGATCAGCTATAAACGGAATTCCAATCATAGTACCAAGAGTTACTAATGCTGCATTACCTGAAGATACTATAAAGTTTAATATTGTTCCTACAAATCCAGAATTAATTGTAAATATAGTAATTAATACCATCATACCAACTAATACTGCTGGAACAATAAATTTCTTTACTCCTTCAACAAGACCATCAACAAATTCATCAAATGATAATCTATATAAGAATCCAACTAATACTGCTGCTAAAGCAAGCATAGTATATAATTCTCCAGTCCACCATTTTCCAAATGCATTAAATTTTCCAAAAAGGTTCGCAAATATTGTGTATTGACCAATTTTAACTCCCATGATTGCTTCATGCATTTTATCAAAGAAAGCAAAATTCCAAGTTACAAATCCTAAAAAGAACAATACCACTAACACTATTAATACTATCATTAATGGTTTTGAATTATTTTTAGCTTTTTTACCAGTTCTTTTTTCTAATTCTAACATTGAATCTTCTTTATCTTTTTCTTTATCAGGAAATTTCAAAGTAAATAACACTGTTAGTGTTGATGCTATAACTAAGAATGCTAACTTAACCCAAATATAAGGGTTATCAGTTGCTGATATTGTTTTTAAAAATATACTATTCATTAATTGACTTGAATATCCAATTAATATAGCTCCTACAGTTGATAATAGCATTACATTCTTGCTATATCCCATTTCTTTAAGAACATTCATAAAGAATGGTACAAACAAGAACATTAGAAAATATATATTAGTTAATGCTGGTATTAAAATAAAGAATACAAAACTTAATATTAAGAATATTTCTTTATTCTTTTTAAACTTATTAGCTATATCTTCCACTAATTCTTTATATGCTCCAGTTTTATTTATTACTCCATAAAACATACCTATTACTAGAATAATTAAAATGTTTTGGAAAAAATATTGTCCTACTATATCTAGTGATCCAAAAACTCCTAACAATCCTTCGGGTTTAACTGTATCAAGAACTAACTTACCAGTTTCTTGATTATTTGTTGTACCAGGTAATAACCATGTCAACCCTACTACTACTACTAAGATTAACAATAATGTTTTTAATATTTTTTTGTTTTTCATATTACTCTCCTCCTATTTTTTTGTTTTTCATTTGTGGAAATAAAATTATTTCCCTTATATTTTCAGATTTAGTAACCAGCATTACTAATCTGTCAATACCAATACCAATTCCACCTGTAGGTGGCATACCATATTCTAAAGCATTTAAGAAATCATAATCAATTCCTTCTGCTTCTTCATTACCTAATTCTTTTTCATTTAATTGATTTTCAAATCTTTGTCTTTGATCTATAGGATCATTTAATTCACTATATGCGTTTCCATATTCAGATCCACATATAAACAATTCAAATCTCTCAGTAAATCTAGGGTCTTTTGATTTCTTTGCTAGTGTTGTAATTTCTATTGGGTGACCAAATAAGAATGTAGGTTCAATTATTTTTTCTTCGCAATATTTTTCGAAGAATTCATTAATTATGTGTCCTATCTTATAATGTTTCTCAACTATTATATCATGTTTTTCCGCTAATTTTTTAGCTTCTTCAAAATTTGTTATATTTACAAAATCAATTCCAGTATTTTCCTTTATTATTTCAGTCATACTGATTCTTTTGAAAGGTTTAGAGAAATCTAAATTATGTCCTTTCCATTCTAATTCATAAGTACCATTAATATCTAATAATACTTTCTTAAATATATTCTCACATAAATCCATCATTCCATTTAAATCACTATAAGCTTTATATATTTCTACTGTAGTAAATTCCGGATTATGGTTTCTATCCATTCCTTCATTTCTAAATAGTCTACCTATTTCATATACTGCATCCATTCCACCAACTATAAGTTTCTTTAGCGCTATTTCTGTTGCAATTCTTAAATACATATCTTGATCTAATGTATTGTGATGAGTAACAAAAGGTCTTGCAGTAGCCCCGCTCGATACATTTGCAAGTATAGGAGTCTCTACCTCTACATATCCATTTGAATCTAAATAATTTTGTATACTTCTAATAATCTTTGGTCTAATAAACGAAATCCTTTTAGCTTCATCATTCATTATTAAATCCAAATACTTCTTTCTAAATCTTTCTTCTATGTCTGTTAATCCATGAAACTTTTCTGGTAAAGGTTTTAATGCTTTTACAAGGTGAGTATAATTAAATGCTTTTACACTTAACTCACCCATATGAGTTCTAAATAATATACCTTTTATTCCAACAATATCTCCTAAATCGGCATCCTCAAATAACTCATAATTAAAATCTCCAATATTATCTATCTTCACATATATTTGTATTTGACCAAATTTATCTTGAATATGCATAAAACCCGCTTTACCCTTTATTCTTTTGGTCATTATTCTTCCAGCTACAGATACTTCTATATTTTTTAATTCTAATTCTTCATTTGAAAAAGAATCATAAGTTTCTTTTATTAATTTAGAATTAGAAGTTATTTCATAAGCATTCCCAAATGGTTCAATACCTTTTTGAACCAATTTTTCCATCTTTTCTCTTCTTACTAATTCTTGTTCTGTTAATTCTTCCATAACGTCTCCTTATTAATATTTTATAACAATTTATAAATTAAGTAAATATTTATGAATTAAGTCATTAAATTCTTTTTTGTTTTTTACTTCATATATTTCTTTTTTTATCTTATTACCATCAGGAATACCTTTTAAATACCAGCCTGCATGAGTCCTTATTTCAAGTAAAGAACTTTTCTCACTTTTTATTTTTAATAAATATTCAAAATGCTTTAAACACATATTTAATTTATCTTTTATAGTTATTTCTTCTTTTTTATTATTTATTATTTCTTTAACTAACCAGGGGTTTCCAAGTAATCCTCTTCCTATCATTACTGCATCACAATTAGTTTCGCTAATCATTCTTTTTGCATCTTCTAATGTTCTTATGTCTCCATTTCCAATTACTGGAATAGATACGTTTTCTTTTATTTCTTTAATAATATTCCAATTAGATAAGCCTTCATACCCTTGACTTCTAGTTCTTGGATGTATACATATTGCACTTGCTCCTGCTTTTTCACAAACTTTTGCTACTTCAACAGCATTAATATTTTTGTTATCCCAGCCACTTCTTATTTTTACTGTAATTGGAATTGGAACACTTTTTACAACAGAAGACACTATGTCACTTATTTTATCTAAATCCTTTAATAGTGCAGCTCCTGCTTGTGATCTAACTGCAACTTTAGGTACGGGACATCCCATATTAATATCGATTATGTCCGGTTTCATTATTTCATACACAATCTTTGCGGCCTCAACAAAAGAGTCCTTATCACTTCCAAATATTTGCTGAACAATGGGTCTTTCAAAATCGGTCATATAAAGCATTTCCATAGTTTTTTCGTTTTTATATACTAAAGCTTTATCGCTAACCATTTCAGCATATATTAAACCACAGCCCATTTCCTTAATAATCCTTCTAAAAGCACTATTACATACTCCAGCCATCGGAGCAAGAACAACTTTATTATCTATTTTTACGTCTCCTATATTCCACATATACACCTCAATAAAAAGAATTGATTTCTCAATTCAACAACTTTTTAACTTTTAAAATCAATGACTCAATGTTCTCATCTATTACAGGAATTCCATTTACTATTACAAAAGGTTTTTTTGTGCCTATTGCGCACATACTTTGACATTTTATATCAATAGTAGCGTTTGGATCTAATTCTTTAAGTTTTTTTCCTAATAGATTACCATCAAATCCTTTACAAATATTGCAAGTTTTAAATTCATTCATTTTAATAATTCTCCAATATCTCCGTTTTTAATTAGATGCGCATTCGCATCATCAGTATCTATATGTAATTCCAAAGAAAAATCATCTTCTGCTTTAACGTGAACATTATCTAGTATTCCGCCTTTTTCTCCATTTACTTTTACTTTGTATAAATTACCTTCTACTAATCTAAATTGCTCTAATTCTTGATTGCTCATATGAATATGTCTAGTCGCTATTATGCAACCTTCATTCTTAAACAATTCTTTTACTCCATCACTTAAAGTAATTGGACTAGAGCCTTCTAAATCTCCAGAGTTTCTAACCGGAGGATTTACTCCTATTGAATAAGCATCTGTTTTACTTATTTCTACTTGAGTATATTCCCTAACTGGTCCCAATATTCTTGCAGTAACTTCTCCCTTTGGCCCTTTAATTTTTAATTTACTAGAAGAAGCATATTCCCCTTCTTGTGACAATTCTTTTTCTGGAGTTAAATTAAAACCTTCTCCAAAAAAATACTCTAAATCTTCCTTATTAATATGCATGTGTCTTGCTGAAACGCCTATCTTAATATCCATAATGCCTCCTATATAAAGTATACCACAGCAATTGAATTATATTCTAATTTTTGTTATAATCATAATTGATAGTAGGTGCTTATATGAAAATATTTTATATTGTAACAATTTTAGTATTAGTATTTTCTTTATTTGGAACAGTATATGTAACAATATACAACAATTTAAAAGAAAAAATACTTAAGAAAAAAGAAGTAGAATCAGAAATAGATGAAACTTTAAGAGTTAAATATGATATATTAACTAAAATTAAACTACTATTAGATAAAAACTTAAAAGGAAAAGACGCTAACTCATTAGATACACTTACTAAAATGGAAAAGATTATGGAAGAAAAGCTTACTTCATTTGAATTTTATAGATCATTAATAGATTTTGAAAATAAAATGATTAAGATGAAAGAAACCTCAAAAAAAATGTCTAATGTTAAAGACTATGAATTTGAAATAGAAAAGATTGAAGATATTAACGTTAAACTATCAGGAGAAATTAGATATTATAATGATGTCATATCATCATATATGAAAACATTATCAAAGTTTCCTGGTAATATTGTTGCTAAAACATCTAGATTTAAAGAAGAAAAATATTTTGATAATAGAAATTTAGATGACAACATAAAAAAAGACTTCAAAATCTAATGAAGTCTTTTTTAGTATCTTAAAGCCTTTAATTTATAAGAGTTCTTATTAACTTCTACAAAATATAATGACTATAATTAGAAAAAAAACTCACTAATCGTGAGCTTTTTTAAATCTATATTTTGGATCTAGTTCTTTTTTTCTTAATCTAATTGAATCTGGTGTAACTTCAATTAGTTCATCATCTTCTATAAAATCAAGTGCTTCTTCTAAAGTAAATACTCTTTTTGTAGGTAATACTATAGCATCATCGCTTGATGAAGATCTAGTATTTGTTAATTGTTTATTCTTACAAGGATTAACATTTAAATCATCATTTCTATTATTAACACCAATAATCATTCCAATATATACATCTTCAGATGCTCCGACACATAATGATCCTCTATCACCTAAATTCCACAAAGAATACCCCATCGTTTTTCCATTTTCCATAGAAACTAACACACCATTTTTTCTAGATACTAAAGTACCAACATATGGTCTATATTCTAGAAAGCTTCTAAAAATAGTTCCTTCTCCTCTAGTAGAATTAATGAATATATTTCTATATCCTAATAGTCCTCTTGTAGGTGCTATATACTCTATTTTAGCGTATTCTCCATTTGATTGAATTGTTTGTAATAATCCTTTTCTTTCGTTTAATGCACCAATTACTGTACCACTATATTCATCTTTTACAGTAATGAATACTCTTTCAAAAGGTTCTAAAATAACGCCATCTTTTTCTTTTAATATTACTTCTGGTTTTGAAACAGATAACTCATATCCTTCTCTTCTCATTGTCTCAAGTAATATCGACAAGTGAAGTTCACCTTTTCCACTAACTCTATAACCTTCGTTCATAGATAAAGGTTCAATTCTTAAACCAACATTAGTTTTTATTTCCTTTTCTAATCTATCTTTTATATGTCTTATGGTTAAAAATTTTCCACTTCTTCCCGCAAATGGTGATGAGTTTACCAAGAAATTTACAGATAAGGTTGGTTCTTCAATGTTTATTTTATTCATTGGATCTATTTTGTCTATTGAACAAATAGTATCTCCAATAGAAGCTTCTGTAATACCAGCGACAATTACTATATCTCCTGGTTCTGCTTCTTTTACTTCTACCTTTTTAATTCCTTCATTTACAAATAATTTTGTAATTTTATAGTTCTTACATAGTTCTCCACTACAAAGTACAATGTTCTCCCCTTGTTTTATGATTCCTTTAGATACCCTTCCAATAGTAAGTAATCCTAAATAATCATCATATGCTAATGAAGATATTTGCATTTGTAATGAATCTTCTTTTTCGCCTTTAAATGGTTCAACTTTATTATATAAATATTCAAAAAGTGGTTCTAAATCTTCGTTAGTATCATTTATATCTTTTCTTGCTATTCCACTTCTAGCTACTCCATAAAATATTGGAAAATCTAGTTGTTCATCTGATGCATCCAAACTTAAAAATAAATCAAAAGTCATATCAACAACTTCAGCAGTTCTAGCATCTTTTTTATCTATCTTATTAATAAATAATATTGGTTTAATTCCAACTTCTAATGATTTTTCTAATACAACTCTAGTTTGAGGCATTGGTCCTTCTGCAGAATCTACAAGTAAAATAACAGTATCAACTGTTTTAATAATTCTTTCAACTTCAGAAGAAAAATCAGCATGTCCTGGAGTATCAACTATATTGATTTTTAAATCTTTATACTTAATAGAACAGTTTTTGCTATATATAGTAATTCCTCTTTCTCTTTCCAAATCATTGGAATCCATTACTTGATTCACTACTTCCTCGTTATCTCTAAAAACTCCACTTTGTCTTAACATGGCATCTACTAATGTAGATTTCCCAGAATCAACGTGAGCTATAATTGCAATATTAATTATCTTTTTCATTTAGCACTTCCTAATAAAACGTACCGATTAATAATATCACAAATTATTAAAAAATCAACATTTATTGTTGATTTTTACATTTACTTAACTATACCCTTAGATATTAATAACAATTCTTTTTCAAATATTTCTATTTTTTTATCTTTTGACATATTTCTATTATACGTTTCAGTTATGTTATAAATCATTAATGATTCTATTATATCTAAAACATATCCTAAAGCAAATTTACCTTGTATATTAAGTTTATCTACATCTACCATATTTACTATATTGTTTAATCCATCATTAAAATTAGGGGTAAACATCTTTTGAATTTTATAATTCATATTTAAAAATAAATTCTCAAAGTATGCTTTATTCTTATCTTCATCCATCATATCTAGAATATATAAAAATAAGCCATGATAAGATTTAATAACATCTCCATTAAAATCTTTAATATTAGTTATTAATTTAGTTTTTATTTCTTTTGAGTATTCATCTACTATATAATAAAAGCAATCTTCTATATCTTCAAAGTATTGGTAGAAACTTCCTCTTGGTATTTTGGCATCTTTTATTATATTTGAAACTAAAGCATTATTTAAAAATACTCTACTAAACTCTTTTTTTGATGCTTTTATTACTTGATTCCTTTTGCTTTCAGGTAAGTTGAAAAATGTTTTTTTAGGCATAAAATCAACTCCTTCTACTAATATGAATTATAACTTTAATATTAAATAAAGTCAATTAACTCAAATACTATTATTAATCTATATTTATCGTTTTTTTCGTTACAAGTAAATAAAGTTAGAGTTGTTTTATTAGTAATATTGTTTAAAATTTTATTATTATTTTCTTTCACTAAAAACTTATTAATTACTTTATATTTATAACTAATATTCTTATAAGATAAATAAGCTACATCATCTATACCTATCTTATCTAAATCAGTAAATATAGAATATACTCCATCTCCAGAATGAGCTCCAATAATAGTATTAGTGTTATTTTTATTTGGTCTTCCAAATTCTTTAAATAATACAACTCCTTTTATTGATTTAGACTTAATAGTATCTTCATATACCATTTCTTTTAAGTTTATTTTATCAATTTTTAATACTGTAATACCCAATTTATCTTTGTTTAGGTTTATTATTTGATTACTTGTAATAGCTGGAAGACTTAAATATATAGTTAAGAGTACTAATAGAACGAAAACAATAAAACAAATAACTTTTCGCATATTTCTTCAAATATATTACTATCATCAAATAATTGAGGTAGTTCATCAATAACAATATTATTAGTATCTTCGTACTCAATATTTAATGTTTCATCTATTATATTGTTTTCATTAGAATTATCTATAGTTGATTCAACGGTTGGTTCTATATTTTCAATAATAGGAATTTCTTCAATATGAGGAGTATTATCTATCGTCTTGTCTTCTATTATTACTTCTTCATTATATTCTTTATAAAACACATAGTTTAATTTGGTTTCTAAATCATTAACCTCTATAGAAAATGTTGGTTCAACATCAAATAGATTTCTACTATTTATTTGTTTTACTAAATATGTTCCATATTCTAAATACTTATTAGCAAACCCCTCATTATTTGTTGATATAGTATCAATTAAAATATCATTTTTATATATTTCAAACATAATACCTTGATCATAATACTCAATACCATTCTCTTTATAAATATTTACTATTGTTAATTCTTTTAAAATTGGTGTTAAATACAAATCAACATATGCAGGGGTATTTTCCCAAGATAAATTTACAAAGGTTATTTCTTCACTTGGTTTAAAACCATAACTTGGAGAAACTTCAATAATTTTATATTCTCCTAAAGGCATATCAGGAAAAATTACCTCTTTAGAATCGTTAGTTAATACTGTTTTAATATAATTATTATTAATGTCATATATATCATAGATGGCTTTATCAAACCTAAGATTATTATTTATATTTGTACTTTCATTAATTCTATTTAGATATATATTGGTATTATTTATTACAAAATTTAATGTTCTATATTTGTTTTCAATATTTCCTGGTTTAATAATAGTTTGATAATTTGGTTCTATAAATATTTTTGATTCAAAACCCTTACTATAATTTCTAATTAATTTTAACGTTTCTACTCCCTTGTTTCTAGCATATATAGTTATTTCTCTAGGACTAAATCCTATATCATTAAAACCAATATATTCATATTCATATTGAGGAAGAATATTGCTTAGATCTTGTATTTTATATGAATTACCTATCTCCATAGTATAGTAATCATTATAATTATAGTTTTCATTTAAATACTCTGCATATAAATTAAGTATATCCATTTTATAATAAGATAAATCTATTATATCTCCCCCATATCTAGTATTAGTCCAGTATGCATCAATGCCTAAGGAACCCCATATTAATTCTTGGGTTGCTAGATAATAATAAATATCATTATGATTCCAATACTTATAACCAAAATATGAAATTCTCTCAATATATAATTTCTGATCACTAGAATATTTATCTATTTCATTAAAATTAAAAACATCATATCCATTTGTTCTAGATATTGGTATACTAAAATCCAAACAATAAAGAGGGACTCCTTGATGTTCCATATATACTGCTTTACTAGATATAAGTACATTATTTATAACACCATTATAATATACTTCTATATATTCAGTATCTACAAATTCTTTTTCTAAACCTTTTACATTGATAAGAATAAAAAACAAAAATAAAAATATAACTTTCTTCACGATTTCTCCTTTCAAAAGTTATATTCTATTTAATTTAATTATTTCTTTTGTGTTTTAAGTTCTTTTAATATTTTTTCTAATAATACTACATCTTCTGGTTTTACTACTGGTTTCTCTTCTTCTTTCTTATCATTCTTTTTAGAAACTTTATTAATTAATTTAATAAACATAAATATTACTAAAGCCATAATTAAGAATTCTACTACTCCATTTATAAATAGACCAATAGACATAAATACTCCCTCTTCGGGAACTGTATTTCCTAAAGCTTTAGACAATCCTGATAGATCAATTTTTATGTCTTTAAAATTAACTCCAGATGTTAGTACTCCTAAGAATGGCATTATAACATTATTTACTAATGAGTTTACTATACCAGTAAAAGCACCACCTATTATAACACCTATGGATAGATCGACAACGTTTCCTTTAAAAATAAATTTTTTGAATTCTTTAATCATATTTTACCTCCTATAGATTAAACATCAATATTTCGGGTTTAACAATCATAGCTAAACCAATTAATATCATTATTATACCACCAATAAGGCTAGAATACCTAGAATATTTTGTTGATACTCCAGTAACCTTAAAAGTAAATATTGCAATAAAGAAAATTATAAGGTCATCTAACATAAAGAAGAATATATATACTAATATGTAACTAAAATAGTTTACGTTAGATAAATTATTCATCGCTAGTATATTAGTAAAAGTAAATGGAAGACCTGCGGAACATAATAACTCTAACAAATTAACTGAGAATGCAAGTAACATTATTCCTATCATAGATACTACAAATCTTTTATCAGATGTAATGTTTTTAACTTTTTCAATTATATTCTTTCTTTTTTTATCATCTACTACTTCACAACCATCCTTTGGTTTTCTTACATATTTAGAGATATTATACATTCCAAATATTAATGCAAAAAAGCCAATTAATAATCTTATAAGGTATATTTCAGTAACAAATATTGCTACATTTAACCAAGCTAGCATAAATATCATATATGTAATTGCGGATGTAAGAATAAAAGTAAATCCAAGTATTTTCATTCTCTTTTTATCTTTCATTCCTATTAACATAGATATTAAAAAAATTAATATCCACATTGCACAAGGATTAAATCCATCTACAAAACCTATTACAACAGCTACAAGAAATATTGATGCTTCTTTAGGATTAATTTCACCTAATATTGGAATTTCTATTGATTCTTTATCTTCTACTATTTCTTTTCTTTTATATGTAATAGTAGGATCTTCTTTATATTCTTTAACTATATTTCTGTATTCTGTTGTTTGATAATTATTAATAATATCTGTTATATCTTTTTTTGTTGTTTCACTAAATCCTCCTAAAGCATAATCCCCAATTACTGTATAAGGAACATCGTTTGTAGGTTTATCTAGTAGTGTTTGAATATCATTAAATAATTTGCTGTTAATTGAATCTCCAAGTTCATAATAATTTATATTTATTTCTTTATTAGTATCTTTTAATTCATTTAAGAATATTTTTTCGTTTTCACAATGAGGACATCCATCTTGATAAAACAGATGTATATCTATTTCTTTTCCTTTTACACTAAAAATACTAATTAAAAAAAGAAATAATATAATTGTAATTTTTTTAATCATTCTATTTCTCCATCTTCTCTATTTCGTTTTTTATTTCTTTATAAGATCTTTCTCCAACAATTCTAGATATTTCTTTATTATCTTTCATAAATATTAAAACCGGTAATACATTTCCAACATTATATTCTTTTACTTCAGGATTAAAATCATAGTCATATTCTATTAAATTAATATCATATTCTTTTTTTAATTTATTAATACTATTATTAACCATTAAACATCCAGGACACCAAAGTGCTCCTATTTTTATTATAGTCATATTATCACTTCCAACTTAAATTTTGATAACAAATTTTAAATAATCTCAAAAATTGAGTAATCTCTTCTTCGGTGGTTCTATAAGATAGACTTATTCTAACTGAGTAACTACTTCTTTCTTCATCGTTTGTTAAAGCCATTACTGAGTGTGATAGTTCACCACTTTTTGAACAAGCACTCTTAGTTGAAATATATATATCAAATTCTTCTAAAGCATGTACAAGCGTTTCTGGTTTAATACCAATAACACTAATATTCAATATATGAGGTATAGATTTATCTGTACTATTTATTTTAATGTTTTTATAATTTTTTAAGTTATCTACAATCTTCTTATTTAATTTACTAACATATTTATATTTGTTATCTAAATCTTTAACTGCCAATCTAACTGCTTTAGAAAATGATACTATTAATTCATTTTGTGGAGTACCACTTCTATATATAGTTGTACTTTTACCTCCGTGTATAAGGGGCTTAATTATTATGCTTTTCTTTTTATACAAAGCAGCGATACCTTTAAAACAATATATTTTATGACCTGAGAAAGAAGCTAAATCAATATTAGTTAAATCGATTTTATCCTTTCCTATACATTGAGTCATATCTACATGGAAATAACATTTTGGGTATTTCTTTAAAAATTTCCCAATTTCTTCAACATCTTGTCTAATTCCAAGTTCACTATCTACTGCACTCATCGTTACAAGGATAGTATCATCTCTCATTAATTTCTTTAAATGACTCATATTTATTGTTCCATCTTTATTTAAATCAACGATCGATATTTCATAGCCTAGAGTTGCTAAATAATTTAAAGTAGCAACAGTTGAAGAATGTTCTAGGGGACCAGTTATTATATGTTTCCCTCTATCTTTATATAAAATAGCAATACCTTTTATTGCCATATTGTTCGATTCTGATGAACTTGAAGTATAAATTATTTCTTCTGCATCTACTTTTAATTCGTTTGCAATTTGTTTTGTTGCTTCATCTATTAATTCTTTTGATTTTACTCCTAATTTATGCAATGAGTTAGCATTTGCAAAATAGTTCTTTGCGGTTAAATTAAAACTTTCTAATACTTCTTCATCTATCATAGTTGTTGCCGAATAATCTAAATATATCATATTTGCTCCTAAAAAAAATTATATCACATCATTTAAGTTTATGTATATATATTAAATCTCTTACACTAATGACTAATTCTATTTTATTTGCTTTTTCTACATCACTTGGTACAGAGAAATATAAATCGGGTTCATTATAATTATATGGAGTAAGATCAACATATCTTAATGTGTATACTTTATTATCTTTATAATATTTAATTGCTCCATATTCTTTTAATAGTTTTGAAAATGTACTAATATCTTTTATACTAGGATCAGGAACATAGCTATAACTAATTTTCATTATTTTTTTGTTATCCATAGGATCATTAATTATATTTATAAATTCACCCTTTTTATATGAATATTTATCATTAAATTCAACATTATTTATAGTTAACTTAGTGTTTTTTAAATTAGATATAGTATAATTAACTTCTTTCTTTAATTCTGCTATAGGAAATGTTGATATATTATCTATTTTTTTAGGATTTATATAATATCTTAAATAGGTATTACCTATTCCCGATGTAGTAAACCATACTCTATCTGTATATCTTAAAACCATTCTCTTATCTATATCTTCATTAGAAATTTTATACATAAATAAGTAGCTTCCTTCAGAATCTCCTTTTATTTTTTGATCAGTATATCCTATTCCTAAATCTTTAAATTCACCATATTTTCTTACAATTGGTAAATATATGTTCTCATTAATTATTACATTCATATTATCTAAGTTTATAACCCTATCTTCTTTATTTCCATTATAAAACTTCATTTTTAGAATTACAAAAGTATTATTTTCTTCTATAGTTTTTTCTCCTCTATAATTTAAATTAGAACTATATACTTCATCTACTTTATATGATAAGTTATTAAATCTTGTAATTTCATCTTGATTAAATATTTTATTTACTACAGAAATATTATAATATACTGACCAAGAAATCATCATTATAATAATAGTTAAGATTCCCCAAATCATAGATTTGTGTTCTAAATAAAAATATGATAACTCTCTTTTGTTTCTTCTTAAAGCTCTTATAAACTTTCCTGAGTCTGTTCCTATTGTTAACTCAAATTCTTCGTTATCAGAAACATCAATTTGTAAATCTTCTATATCTTTACCAAAATTAAATTTCTTTATATTAAAACCAATTGCTCTAACAAACACTATTAACAAGAAACCCACTTGTGGAAGAACCGCAATAAAATTTATATCTCTTATCATTCTAATGGTTCTTGGAGTAAGTTGCTCAAATATAATAGTTCTTAAATATCCTGCATCTACATACATTAAAACAATAAGTGCAGTATACATTATAGTTAATGATACATATAATTTTGCGGGTTTTTCTTTTTGTTTCATCAATATTAATACAACAGCCGATAGTAAAACAATCAGTAAACATCCAAAGTAAAACAATGGATTTACATATGTTCTTGATAAAGTACTCTCATAAAACCCCGTTGAACTTCTAGCATAAGAATTAAAAAAACCAGAAACATTATTGGTTCTATAAAGTACATATAACATTAATAAAAACAATAAAATATGAATTTTTTTAAAGTTCTTTATTAAAAATGCATATGGTTTTCTAATTATCACACTACCACTTCCTATTATTAATATTATACATTATATTCCAAAATAAAAGAACTTAAAATTAATTAGTTCTCTTATTATTTTATATTATTCTGTCCTTATTATCTATATCTTGATCAATTAAAAATTCGTGAATTAATTCTTCTTCATTATTTATATATATTTCTTCAATCCTATCTACTCTGCATCTTTCTGATTTGAATATAGAACCAACCTTTTCAATTGCTTCTTCTAAGTTATCATTTACTACTACATAATTATATTTAGTTATCTCATTAATTTCTTTATACGCACTTTTAAATCTTTCAAATATTATTTCTTTTGTTTCTGTTCCTCTTTTTTCTAGTCTTTGTTTTAGTTCTTCTAAACTAGGGGGTAGAATAAATATAAATATTGCATCAGGAATTAATTCCTTTATTTTTAAAGCCCCATTTATTTCTATTTCTAATATTACATCTTTTCCATCATTTAGTTTATCATTTATATATTCTCTAG
>CAZKBC010000006.1:0-20320 GCA_964551265.1 uncultured Muribaculaceae bacterium
GAAAGCAACTGTAGTATTTTTTAATTTATCTATATTTTCTTTTTTTACTAATAATTCTAATCTACTTAACCACATATTTCACCTTAAAAAATCCCATAGAAGCGAGAATCAATTGCGATAAACCCCTGCATTTATACAGGTGGGCACCCCGAAATAACTTTTAGGATTCCTACAACACTTAATGGATAGGCATTCACAAACACGAGTTAAATCTTGTGGTTCCCTATTTATCGACATAGTCGGATTTATGATTGACCCTCGAACATTCTATAGGACAAAACAATTATATCATTTATGCTTTTATAATTCTAGTTTATAATATTTGACATAAAAAAAGATAGTAAATACTATCTTATTCTTATTTCTTTTATTAATTCATTATTATATGATAATTCTATATGTGGATCCGGGTATGAAATAGTTAATGTTTCTCCATTAACATATTTATTGAATTCTAGATTTATACCATCGCTATTAAATGCATGTCTATCAAATACTGAAAAACTTTCTGGTACTTTTTCAGGATATGTTACTTGTCCTACCATATGTAAACCCACAATTTTTTTGTATTCTGCATCATATAATTCACTAGCGTTAATTCTGTTTGTTTGATGTTGATATGCTAAATCCTTTAAGCCTAAATCATATAATATATCAGTAAACATACATATATCTGTTGAGTGAGTAATTTGTTTATCTTTCTCAATTTCCTTTGGAACATAATGCGCTAATGCAACTAAACCAACTAATGCTAATGTTAAAAATGTTTTCTTTTTCATAATTAATTCCCCCTTTTTAATTGACACGTTATATTATACACATATTTACAGAATTGTCAAGTTTGTATATATTTATCATTGAAATTGGTTTCTTCTTTATCCTTAATATACCCATTAATTGTATTTAAATTAACGTTCTCTAAACTTCTAAATATATTAATATCAATATTCTTATTATCTTTTTTTAATTGTTTAACCAATTCTTTTAATTCTCTTCTTTTACTTGAGTATTTTAAACTAGTTACAGAACATCCACAATTTAAAAAGTTTAATTTATTAGAACTAGCCCAATATTTAATGTCTTCTTCTTTAATATAGTACATAGGTCTTATTAATTCCATACCTATAAAGTTATCACTTCTTAATTTAGGAGGCATTCCACCATATACTCCGTTATAAAACATATTTAATAGTACTGTTTCAATTACATCATCAAAGTGATGTCCAAGTGCTATTTTATTACATCCTAATTCTTTAGCTTTTGCATAAAGATGTCCTCTTCTCATTCTTGCACACATATAACAAGGATTCTTAGTTGAGGTATTTAAATATTCAAATATATCTGTATCAAATATTTCTAATGGAATATTTAATATTGAAGCATTTTCTTTTATTTTATTAATATTTTCAATATTATATCCAGGATTCATAGTAATGAATTTTAATTCAAAATTATATTTACCATGTTTTTTTAATTCTTGAAAACATTTTGCCATTAAAAAAGAATCTTTACCTCCACTTATACATATTCCAATTACATCTCCTTCTTCAAGAAGATTATAATCTTTTATAGCGTTTATAAACTTAGACCATATACCTTTTCTATGCTTTTTTATTATAGATCTTTCTATTTCTTTTGTATCCAATTTAATC
The DNA here is from genome assembly GCA_964551265.1 of uncultured Muribaculaceae bacterium. Lineage (GTDB taxonomy): Bacteria > Bacillota_I > Bacilli_A > RF39 > UBA660 > JAAYGD01. The sequence goes on from CAZKBC010000006.1 coordinate 1,653, forward strand.
ACCATATATATTTTAGCATAAATATTATTGTATTATTAGAAATATTTGATATAATTATACATATAAAGTAGGAGGTGAAATAAATTGGCTAACATTAAAAGTTCAATTAAGAGAATAAAGACTAACGCTAAGAAGAAATTATCTAATGTTCCTGTTAAATCAAAAGTAAAATCATCAGTTAAAAATATTGACAAGGCAGAAGATAAAAAAGAAGCATTAAGAAAAGCAACTAAAAGTATTGATAAAGCAGCTAAAAAAGGCGTTATAAAAAAAGAAACAGCTTCAAGAAAAATATCTAGATTGGCAAAAAAAGTAAACAAGGCTAAATAGTCCTTGTTTTTTTATGGTTTAAATAATATGATTATATTAGGAGATACTATGAAAAAGTTATTTAAATTATTAATAGCGCTTATAATAATATTCTTTGGAGGAATTACTTTATATAAACTCTCTAAAGAAAATGAATCTATGATAGCAATTATAGAATATTATACTAGAGAGAACTCTGTTTTAGAAAATAATAAATGGCAAAATGAAAATCCAAATAATTATGTTAAATTTACTACTAATTTTTATCCTACTGAAAAGAAAGATTTATTAGATATATATTATACAATATTAGCATCTGGAATGAATGAATTTACTTTCTATTGTGATATTAATTATAGTGAATGTATTAATGATGTAAAAGAACTTACTAGAAATAATACGGTATTATCCAATATAAATGGGTTTGTACACGTATATAATTCATATACTAGTATATCTACTGAATTTAAAAACAATGGTAAAGTAACTCTTAAAGTATCTAAATTATATACTGATGAATTAATCAATAAAATAGACACTGAAGTAAATAGATTATTTAATGAATTATATAATAAAGATAAAACAATAAGAGAAAATTTAAAAATATTTCATGATTATATAATTGATCATACTAAATATGACTTAGAATATATAGAACATAAAACTGATAGATTATCAAATACAGCTTATGCTCCTTTATTTGATGGATATGCTATATGTAGTGGTTATACTGATTTAATGGCACTTATTTTATATAAACTAGATATAGATAATATTAGAGTATCAAATGAAACTCATACATGGAATATGCTATATATCGATGGAGAAAAACTAATAATTGATTTAACTTATGATGATCCTGTTACTCACGATAAAACAGATATAAAAAGAGATACATATTTCTTAATATCAAATGAGGATTTAGTAAAATTAGATAATGATCATTTCTTTAGTGAAGAAGTATTTTTAAAATAAAAAACTACATTTAAGTAGTTTTTTTATATCTCTTGCATTACAGTTATTATCATAGGTCTTGTTTCTGTTTCTTGATATAGATATCTTCCTACTTCATCTCTTATAGAATTCTTAACACTATTATAATCAACATAATTTGGACTAATATTACTATTAAGTATCTTTAAAGATATATCTTCAATTTCTTTAATCATATCTGAATTATCTTTTACATATATAAATCCTCTTGTTATTATTTCAGGACCTGCAATTAGTGCTTTAGTCTTTTTATCTAATGTAGCAGAAACAATTACTATTCCATTATCAGATAACATCTCTCTATCTTTAATTACAAGTTCTCCAACATCTTCTGTAGAGGTACCATCTATCATTATATTTCCTACTTTTACTTTTTCAAAGCTATTTACTAGTATTCCATTATCAAATGTCGCTACATCTCCATTTTCTTTTAATAAAATATGTGAATCTATCATTCCTATTGTAGAAGCTATATCAGCATTCTCTACTTGATATCTATATTCTCCAATTACAGGAAAATAGTATTTAGGATTAATAAGATCTAACATAAGCATTAAGTCTTCACTAGAAGCATGATGAGATAAATACTTGTCCGTAGATAATATCATTACATCAGGCCCTATTTTAGCTATCTTATCTGATATCTTAACAGCAGATTTTTCTAAATCATCATTTATTGGTTCAATAAATATAAAAGTATCAGAAGATTTAACAGTTATAAACTTATCATATCCACTAAGTATCTTTTCAATATTAACAAATGGTTTATCATTATCTGATGATGTTAATATTAATACATCTCTATCATTTACATTAGATAAGTCCCCTATTTTATTCCTATCAAATTTAACATATCCTTTTTCTAATACATAATTAATTATCTTTTGTAATCTTTTACCCATAATTACTACTTTTCTTTGGGTTTTAGATATTTCATTAAATAATTCTTGTAATCTATAAATATTAGTAGAAATTACATGGAATATTATTCTCTCTTCTTTTCTAATTAATAATTCATTAATTAAACTAGATAATCTATGATTTGGAGAAGTATATCCTTTTCTATCTGCATACATAGATTCAGATAATAAACATAATACTCCTTGTTTTCCTATATACGCTAATTTCCCTATATCTGTTTTATAAGGTCCTCTCATAGTTGAATCAAATACAAAGTTCCCTGTATAGAATATTGCACCATCATTAGTGTTTAATACATATCCAACACTTTCTGGTACAGAATGTGTCAAACTAATTGGAAATATACTATTATCTCCAAATACTATCTTCTTATGTGCCGATATTTCTATTATGTTATTAGTAGGAATATTTATTTCATCTAATATTCTTTTTATAGTATCTACTGTAAAAGTAGTACCATATATCTTTACATTAGGTAATTCTGTAATAACGTTTGGTAATGCTCCTATATGTTCATCATGAGGATGTGTTATAAATATACCTTTAATTCTATCTACATTTTCCTTTAAATAAGTTAAATCAGGTATTACATAATCTATACCTAATAAATGTCCTTCTGCATATTTTGAACCAGCATCGAATACAAATATATCCTTATCTACTTCAACAACATACATGTTCTTTCCTTTTTCGTTTAGTCCCCCTAAACTAAAAATTTTAATTTTGCTCATTTCTTCTCCTTTTAAATTTAAAAGCTTTAAACTTTATAAATTATATCATAAAATATTTAAAAAAAGAAGATATTTGTTAATATCTTCTTAATACTTTAATTCTATCATATGATTCATTATGTTCACTACCAATAGCTGCAAAGTATCCATGACCTACTGTTGTATATTCCATCTTATAAGTATCGTCATCTAATTTATCTTTTAAATCAAATAATTTGGAAAGCTTATCTTTTCTATCTTTATCATTAATAAATCCAAACATTCCAAATATTATATCTAATGTTTTTGAATTGTGAATATTTTCCCAATCACATATATCTTTATTGTTATATGGATTTTGAGTCATTAATTTAGAATAATTATTTGAATTAATAAATTTTATTTTTTTTAAATTATCAATCTCATTTACTAAAACAAGACTTTTTCTAAATACTAATAATCTTCCTTCTATTAATGGATTACTAATATTATCAAACTCACTTGAAAGAGGAGTAATAATGGTTGATTCTATTCTATCAGCAAATACTGAATCAAATGGTCCTTTACCTATTTCCACATTATCTAATCCTTCATAAGATAAATTCATATTATCAAGTAAGTATAAATAGTCTTCAGATAATTTCATTCTTTCAATTAACCAATCGAAAAAGTCTTGTTTAAAATCACTAGATTTTAAATCTATTTTTTGAAATCCCATTGATTCTTGAAATTGTTTACATAGAAAGTCTAAGTTTTTTGTTTTCATAATCTCCCTTTTTTTAATATTATATATATTTAAATTTATTTTTAATAATATTATCTATATACTCCCATTTTTATTCTCATATCTTCATATTTTAATCTGGCCATTTCATTTACTTTTTTTGATCCTTCATCTAGTATTCTATCTAACTCATTATTATTTATTAAATGGTTATATTTAGTTTGAATATCTTCTAAAAATAATACTACAACATCCGCTACTTCTTTTTTAAATACTGCATAATTACTATCTTTAAACTTAAGTTCAATATCTTTAATACTAATATTAGTAATACCAGAATATATATTTATTAAATTAGATATTCCCGGTTTATTTTCTTCATCATATCTTACTATTGATTCACTATCAGTTGTAGCACTCATAATTTTTTTTCTTACATCATCTAATGGATCTAATAACGCTATAACTCCTTTTTTACTATCAGCAGTCTTACTCATTTTTTTTGATGGATCTTGTAAATCCAGTATCTTTGTTCCTACTTCAGTAATTTTTACATCCGGAATGTTAAAAGTATTTCCATACTTATTATTATATCTAATAGCAATATCTCTAGTTAATTCTACATGTTGTTTTTGATCAATTCCAACTGGAACTATGTCTGAATCAACTACTAAAATATCAGAGGCCATCAATGCTGGATAAGTAAATAACCCTACTGTAAAGTTTTTTTTATTTTTTGATTTTTCTTTAAATTGAATCATTCTACTCATTTCACCAAAATACGAATTACACTCAAGCATCCAAGAAACTGCTGTAATATATGGACAATCAGATTGAACATATATTGTACTTTTATCAGTATCCATTCCACACGCTATATATAAAGCAATAAAATCTCTTATACTCTTATGTATTTCTATAGGATTAACATCTACTGTTAAAGAATGCAAATCAGAAACAAATAAATATGTTTCAAAATTCTTTTGAAATTCTAGCATTTGTTTAATCGCACCTATATAATTAGCTATAGTAAGTTCTCCAGTTGGTTTTAAACCAGTTAAAATTCTTTTCATATTACCACCTGAATTGATAATACTATTTAGAATGTAAAAAGTCAATTTTATTATATATATATTTTAGTGTAAACAAATATTTACAATTTTACACAACTATGCTATTATAAAAAACATTTAAAGGAGATAATATGGAAATATTAGAAAAAAATGAATTGGAGTTATTAGAGTCATCAATTAAAGTAAGCCAATCTATCGACAAATTATATACTTCATTATATGAATTAGAAATAAACGGTAAGAAAGAATCAAAAGAATATAAAGAATATGTCGAATATTTAAAAATAGCGGTAGACGTATATGATTCTTTATTTGAAGAGGCTAAATTAAAACCAAAAAGATGTAGAGAATTAATTAACTATATTGAAGAGAATATAACTACTTTTTCAAATAATAATGATATAGAAAGTATATTAGAACAAGATTATAATAATAGACATATAAGAAGAATATTTAATACTTTATTCAATAAATCTCTTACAGACGATAAATACTTTAAAAACACTTATGTCAAAGAAATGAAAGATTTTCTAAAATATAAAGGAATAAACGATATTTTAGATGAAGTAATTTATAATATAATAAATCAAAGTATAGAATTAAATACTGTTTTTAAAAAGGATTATTTTAAAGGTTTTCTTAGCTTTGTTCAAAATACAATAAGTATGAACAATCAGTATAAAAATCAATTAATTGAATCAAAATATAATGCTTCTTTTATTAATAAAGACATTGAACAGCAAATGATAGATAATAACTTCTCTTTAAGTGAACAATTCTATACTTCATCCTCTTTTATAAAAACTTTGATTCAACTAGATGATAGAGCATTTGATGGAGTTAAAGATTTTTTCTTTTCAAAAATAGCAAATATTCAAATTGAAAAAATATTAGAATTAAAAGATTCGGATTATAAGGATGAAAAAAAAGCTTCATCAGCAATACTAAGAATTTGTCTTTTGAGGTCTACATTTACTTTTATTAATGATAGCACTTTAGAAGATATTAATTTTAAATATCATAAAAATATTGAAGATACAGCATATTTAAAACTTCATAAAGAAGATAAAATAAGTGAATCATTGATATCAAAAGCTTTTAGAAATATAAGAAGTGATAAAGAAAAACAAATAATAACAAACGTTAAAAACTTTATCATATAATCAAATAGATTGACAAATATCATTATATTTGATTAAATTATATGGCATAGGGGTGTAGTTAAATGGCATAATAGGAGTCTCCAAAACTTTTGTTGGGAGTTCGATTCTCTCCACCCCTGCCAATTAGTGATTATGCGAACATTGTCTATTTTTTAGGTGGGTTTGCTGTTAATATATATAATGAATAAATTTTATACATAATTTTATTATTTTTTAGAAAAAAGGAAGTGTAATGAAAAATATTTATAAGCAATCACTTTATAATGTATTAATTACTACTCAAAATAATTTAAAATTAATTTTCAACTCAATGTCTGGTGCTGTAAGTTGGTTTGATCCCGAAACATATTTTAATGTTAAAAATATAGAACGAGAAGATTTAAAAAACGTTAAGCATTTAGATGAGCTGATTAAAAATGGTTTTATTATAAAAAAAGAACAACAAGAATTAAAACAATTATTATTTGAACGAAAGAAATATATTTATGATAATAATCCAAAACGCCTATCCTTTGTTATTTCGCCTACTTTTGCTTGTAATTGTCAATGTATTTATTGTTACGAGAAGACCGCTATAAAAACCGCTCCAATGAATGAGGATATTATAAAAAAAACAGTAAAATTTATTAAGAATCAAATTAGTAAATTCCCTGAAATTGAAGAAATTAAAATAACTTGGTTTGGTGGTGAACCATTGTTAGAAATGGATACTATACAAACTATTAGTATAAACTTAATAAACTTTTGCAAAAAACATAAAATTAAATATCAAGCTAAGGTTATTACTAACGGCCTTTTGCTAAATTCTGAAAGTATATTAATTTTAAAAAAAGTATTAGTTGATCAAGTTCAAATAACTTTTGATGGAACAGAAGAATTCTATTCTAAATACAAAATAGTATCAATTAATAAATACAATAGTTTATTAAATAACTTAAATTTAATTACTCAATCATTTAAAACGATAATTCGTTTAAATGTAAGTAAAGAAAATCAAGATTCAATAATTAATATAGCCAAGTATTTGGCAAATAAATATGGTAATAATATTACAATATATGCTCGACCAATAAAAAATTATATTGGTGATTGTCCTTGTACTTGTTTATCTAGTTTGGAATTTGAGAAATTTAACAAAAAATTAATTAGTTAAATTTCTCAAATTCCAAACTAGATTAATTAGTTATTTTGTCAATAATAATATGGAAAAAATTATACGATTAAAATTTCCTAGAAAAAATGTTGTTTTTTGTGGAGCTTTATGTCTAAATTATTGTGCAATAGGACCACAAGGTGAATTATATAGATGCGAGCATTTTATTGGGAATCAAGATTGGGTTATAGGAAACGTGGAAATTGGAATGATTAATAATTATGCTGATACACGATTTTTAAATCATCCAATTGAAAAAAAATGCCTAACTTGTAAAATATTTCCTGTGTGCGCGGGTGGATGTCTTGCTGAAAAATATGAAGATGGATTTGATGTTGATTGTAAGTCAAAAAAAATTGAAATTAAAAACACAATTTTGGAACTAGTTAAAGTTAAGAAAAAGAAGGAGGTGATCAAATAAATGGATATTATCTTTGAAGCAAATACACTTGAAATAGTATGTGCATCATGTGATGGCTGCCATTCAGTTGATGAAAACGATGTTTGTCATGGAACTGATCAATAAATATAAAAGAGCATTTAAATTAAATGCTCTTTTATATTATAGCTAAAGATACCGTAGGTCTACAAATCAATTTTATAAAAAAATGTAGATTCATCTTGTTTTATTATCTCTCCCCCATTGTTTTGTATTACTTTTTGAGAACCAATATTTTGCGGTGAACATACTAACTTAACATGAAATAATTTCATTCTCTTGCATTCTTTTAATGCAAGTTCTAGAATTTTACTACCATAATGTTTATTTCGTTCGCTAGGTCTAATTGTAAATCCAATATGACCAGAGTGTAATTCCCAATAATCATTTAATCTTGGTCTAATTGATATTTTACCGATAGGATAACTATTTAAATACATTATATAAGTTATTCTAGGAGCTTCTTTTTCACTTAATTCTACCTTTTCTTCATTAATTTTTAATTTCAAAAATTCTTTGAATTCTATAAATGATAATCCATTTGCTTCATTTTGTGCGCCTAATTCTTTTTTTGGTATTTCTTGAAACATATCATATTCGGGTATACCCATTTCCATATTTAATTTTTTTAATTCATATTTCATAATTATTTCTCCATCATTTATTTAATTATATCAAAAAGAATAATTTAAATCTATATTTGAAGAGATTGCTAAAACGGAAGAAAAAAATAAACAACTAAAAGAGGACTTATTATTAGAAGAAAAACAGAATGTTAATATAACTAAACCGCAAGTTAAATTTTTCTTGAATCAAATCAAAAAAGGAAACGTCTCTGATATTAGGTATAAGAAGGCCATGATAAGCATTTTAATCGATAGGGTGTTCTTATACGACGATAATATAACGATCGTTTTTAACACGCAAGATAAGAGCTATGAGGCTAAGATGCCTGATATTAAAGAACTAGAGAGTTCGTTTATGGGTAACACTGCCCTGCCATTAGTACTTACTGCTCTAACTTTTATAGTTAAGAGTTTTAAATACATAAAAATATGATTGCTAGAAAGGTGGTCATAATTCAAATAATTTTCTTATGTAATACAAGTATAATATAATACAAGTTATATTTCATTTCCATAAGACTATATATTATTCTTATTATATTAAGTAATTATATTATAATTTATATTATCTACCTTTTGTAAAGTATTAATTTTAAAATAATTTTTTGTTAAAGCACCTAAAATATATGTTATACTTATTATAGGAGGTAGATAATATGAAGATTAAAAAAGGTGATAAAACATGGTTTTTCATTTCTTTATTTGTTACAATCGGTTTTATTGTAATGATGATTTATCAATTAATAAATGGTGAGTTTAGTGAGTTTCCTTGGTATGAAAAATTGCTTAATGTCTTGATGGTAATAGTAATGTCAAGTACAACAATCAAGTTTCTTGAGTTTAAAAAATAGTTTTATTAGAACAAGCAATTAAAGTTTGTTCTTTTTCATTACTCAATTCATTTAGGAGCAATGCTCCTTTTTTGATGAATAAATATCTTTTTTTACTAAACTCAACCCCTATACCTAATAAAATTGATTTTAAAGGTTATTCCTGTTCGCTTTTATTTTAGTAATGTATTTATATTAATTCATTATTAATTTAACAGGAAACAACCTTAAAATGCTTTAAAATCTGTCATTTAGAATTGAATTATAATTGATAAAATTAATGACTTTCACTATATAGCACTACTTATATAATATATTGCTATTATTTGATTATTTCCTTTATTGCTCTACTAAATAGATAAGGAGAGTGATAAAAATATGGAATATTATTTCACGACAAAAGAAATAAGTTTGCTATTAAAAACACCAATTCAATTTATTATAAAAATAATTATATTTAAAGTCTATTCAAACAAATATATAAAATATATGAATATTTATTATTATAATTAGATAATTCTTTGCTTTTTTTGCTATAATAAAAACAAAGGAAGTGATTGTATGCACTATAAAAAATATGAGGGGGAAAGAATATACTTATCTCCAATGAGTATCGACGATTGTCAATTATATACAAAATGGTTAAATGATGAGACTTTAGCAAGTGGGATTGGTAATTTTAAATTCAACATAAATGAATTGGGTGAAAAGGAATGGATTGAAAATAGTTGTAAAAAGGGAGAACATGGATATTCAATAATTAGAAAAAGCGATGATAAACTAATTGGTGCTTATGGATTAGAATTAAAGGATGCTATATCAAGAAGATATCATGTTGGTGGTTTTATTGGAGAAATAAATGATCGTGGAAAAGGATACGGAACAGAAGCTTTAAAACTAATAACAAAATATGCATTTGAAATTTTAAATGCTGAAACTATATATTCTGGTATATATTCTTTTAATGAAGGGTCAATTAAATCTGCTAAAAAAGCGGGATATTCTATGTGTGGTAAGTATAGAAATGCATATTACTATAATGGAAATTATCATGATAAAATTTGTATAGAAATAACTAAAGAAGATTTTCTTAATAATAAGTGATTTAATGGATAATGATTTTTTTGATAAAACTATAATACTTATTGGTCCTTCAGGTGCTGGTAAATCAACAATTGCAAACATTTTATCAAGTAGACTGCGTATGCCAAGATTATGTTTAGATTCTTTAGCATCTAAAATTAAAAAAAATGTTGATTTTAATAAAGGTTATAAAAGTATAGATGAATTCAATGAATATTTAATTAATATTGCACTTGAAGATAAAAGCACTCCAATAGTTTGTGACTTTGGTGCAGGTCATTCATATTTTATAGATCAAGTAGTATTTGAAAGCGTAAAAAATATGTTATCTATATTTAAGAATATAATCTTATTATTACCAAGCGAAGATAAAATACTTTCTTTAGAAGCATTAAATTCTAGAACAAATTCAAAAAATGGCAAAGAAGAAAATATATATTATTTAGACAGTAATTGTAATACAGAATTAGCAACCAAAATAATATATACAGATGGAAAAGATCCTTATGAAACAAGTAGTGAAATTATAAATCTATTAGAAAATAATTATAGAAAAAAGATATAATATATTTGAAATTTATATAAATAATAAGTATAATATATTTAGAAAGAAGGTATTTTTATGGAAAATGAAATATCATCTAAAGTAAAAACAAAAAAGAAATGGTATATTAAACTAATTATATTCTTTGTTATATTAAGCATAATAGTATTAATCTTAGGAATTGTTTTACCAGGATTATTATGGACTAAAACTTTAGGAGTTACCTACAATAAAGAAGATTATTCAAGTATAATGACAAAATTAGATTATATTAAAGATGAGGTACCAACTGGTAATATTGAAGATTATGAATATAAGTATACAGGATTAAAAGATGTAGATATAGAGTTTACAAGTCAAGAGTTAACTGCGTTCTTTAATGAGAATAGACCGAATAATTTTCCAGTAAAGAATGTTCAAATTAAGATTAATAATGATGGAACTATTGAAGCATCAGGAAGTGCTAATGTAGATTACTTTTTAGAAAATGTTCTTGTTGGTAAATATTCAAGAGAACAAATAAAAGAAGAAGTACCAGCTTTAGGATTATTACCAAGTAATGTTAATCTATATTTGAAAGTACATGGCTCAATTACAAGTAATAAAAGTACTCTAGAAATTGATGATGTATCAGTTCAAGGTATTTCAGTACCCAAGTATTTATATGAATCAAATGAGGCTATAAATACTGTTACAGCAGGAATTGATAAGTTAATGGCAGACTTCAATGCAAAAACTGGATCTGACTTCTATAAAATATTTGTTGAAAATGGACTTATTAAGTTTCAAGCTAAAGTTATATCAGCATTAGAAAGAATAAAGAAGTAATCATATATATTTTTTAAACGAATATATTAATATTCGTTTTTTTGTCTATAATTTAAAAAAGATATATATATTATGATATAATCTATATAGTGCCTTTGGAGATGTGATATGAAAAATTTAAAGAGAAATTCAATAATTCTATTTGTTATATCAACTATATTTATATATTTTTTAGTTAAGAATAATTTTATAGAAACTGTTAGATTAATAAGATCAGCTAATGCTTTATGGATTCTAATATCATTTATATTATTTTATTTATATGTATTATTAGAAGCATATGTAATGCAAATGATAGTAGTTAAACATAAAAAAGACTATAAGTTCTTTGATATGTTTAAATTAACAGTAATGGCTAAATTCTTTAATGGTATTACTCCTTTTGCATCTGGTGGACAGCCATTACAAGTATTTGAATTAAATAAAGCTGGTATTAAATCAACAATAGGAACAATGGTAGTAATTCAAACATTCTTAGTATTTCAATTTACTATAATAGTACTAGGAATTATTGCTGTTATATCAAATATATTATTAAATTTATTCGTATTTACTCCATTAATGTACTGGATGATTGTAATAGGTTTTTCTTTAAATATATTTGTATTTTTACTAGTATATACTATAAGTTATAATTATAAAACTAATCAGAATATATATAAATTTATTACTAAAATAATTAATAAATATAAGTTTATAAAGAATAAAGAAGCTAAACAATTAAAATTAAAGAATTTCTTTGATGAATATTATGAAGGATTTAAAGATTTAAAAACTAATAAGATGTTTTTTATAAAGATAGTTATTATAGAAGCACTTGCATTAATTGCTCTATTCATAATACCTCAATGTATATTTAATGCTTTAAGAATTGATCATAATCTAACTCTTTATGTTACAACAGTAATAAGTGCATATATATTTATAGTTGGTAGTTATATACCTATTCCAGGTGGTACAGGTGGTATAGAATATAGTTTCTTAACTTTCTTTAAAGGTTTTACTACTGTTGGTGCATTAACATCATCGTTAATCCTTTGGAGATTTGTTACATACTATTCTCCAGTTGCAATTGGAGGTATAGTATTTAACTTCTTTTCAAAAAAAGATTGAAAATTTATAATTTAATGTTATAATTCTATAGGACGTGGAGGTGACTTATGAAAATTATAAAAAGAAAATTACCTGAAGGTGTTAGAAAAAAGTTTATAGTAAAAATAGGTAAAAAAGTTAAAGTAATTAATACTTTATATGACAAAAAGAAGAACAAGAAGAATAAAACAAATATAACAACTAATACTAACGAAAAAAAAGATAATTAATATCTTTTTTTTTACTTTAGTTTTATATATATGTAGAATTTAGATTAAATGCTATCAATATTTATTGTAACCTTCTTATTATGATCTATATATGAACTAGCTCTTACTATTGTTCTAATTGCTTTAGCAATCTTACCATTCTTACCTATTACTGCTCCTATTGATTCAGAATCAACTAATACTTCTATTTGAATACTATCATCATCTGTTTCAAATTGTTTAACAGATACACTGTTAGGGTCTTTTACTAAAGCTTTAATTAGTGTTTCGGTTAGATCTACTAAATTCATATTACTTACCTACTTTTTTTGTAGGTTTCTTAGTTGTAGTTTCTTTCTTTACAGTTTTTTTAGTAGTTTCTTTCTTTACTACTGGTTCTTTCTTAACAACTGGTTTTACTTCTTTTTTTACTTTTGGTGCTTTTTTTACTTTAGGTGCTTTTTCATCATGTAATTTTTTCAATATACCAGCTTTACTTAAAAGTACTCTTACTGTATCAGTTGGTAATGCTCCAGTATTTAACCATTTAACAATCTTATCTTCTTCTAACTTAACTTCTTCTGGTTTAGTTAAAGGATTATAAATACCTAATAATTCGATATATTCACCATCTCTTTTTTCTCTTGAATCTACCGCTATAATTTTATAGTAAGGTTTCTTTCTTGCTCCTGCTCTTGTTAATCTTATTTTTACAGCCATATGTCCTCCTTTTCTTTATAAATTATATCATTATAAAAAAACACTGTCAACTATTATTGGTTAACAGTGTCATAAAATATATCATCAGGTTTAGTATCTAATATTTTGGCAATATCATAAGCCATTTTATAAGATAATGTTCTATTTCCATTTTCTATTTGACAATAATAGGATTTACTTATGTTTAATAACTCTGACATTATTTTATGAGTATATCCTTTTTCTATTCTTTTATCATATAACTTATAATATTTCATCTGAAGAATATCCCTGCTTTTTCAAGTTCTGCTTTCTTTTTTACATGTTGTTGATCTGTTTCAGAGAAATACAAATTATTATTAATATCTGAAATAAAGAATAAATTCTTAGTTTCTTCTGGAAATATAGCAGCTTTTAATGCATCTTCTCCAAATGAAGAAACGGGTCCTATTGGAAGTTTACCTGCCATACTACTAGGATATGTATTATATGGATTTAAATCTAAAGTTGCTACATTCTTTGGTATACATTCATCTTCTTTAGTACCATAACAAGCTGTTACACAGCTTTGAAATGGAATATTTTTTTCTAATCTATTATAAAATACACCTGCAATAGTATTCATAGATTTTAAATCTATACCTTCTGATTGAACAATACTAGCTAATGTTAATAATTGATGGATACTAAAATCTAACTTATCTATATCTTTTTTATATTTAGTAAGCATTATATCCATTTGATCTAACATCTTTGTAAATATTTCTTTTACAGTAACATCTTTATCTTTAAATATATATGTATTCATTGCTAAATAACCTTCTAATGGATAATATATATCTTTATTTTTAATATCTTCTTTTACAAACCAATATTTAGTAATAATAGAATCAATATATTCTTCATCTTTTAATAAATCAAATACATCATTTTCATTATTATTAGTATTATCAGATATTATTTTAGCAATACCTCTTATATTTTTACCTTCAGGAAATGTTATTTTGATTTCATCTTTATTTACTACTTTTCCTTTTAATAATTTATCTATTATTTCATTAGTAGTATTAGAGTTATCTAGATTATAAGTACCCGCTTGAAGATTACTTAACTTATTTAACTTTAAATATATTTTAGTAAATAATATACTTCTAATAATATTATTATCTTTTAAGTTATTTAATATTACTTCAACAGTATCACCTTTATTTATTTTAAATTCTACTATTTCATTATTTTTTTCGTTACTTACACTAGATAAATTGTAACCATAAAACGCTACAATACCTAATATGATTATAACTAATACTAATATTATCTTAATAGATGTTTTTATTCTTTTTTTCATTTTTTCTCCTCTATGTATTTTATTACTTCATTAATAGTATTATTAAAATTATTAAAATCTACATTAAACCAATTAATATTCATTTTATTTCTAAACCATGTATATTGTCTTTTAGCATAATGTCTAGTATTCTTCTTTATTAGACTAGTTGCTTCATCTAAAGAGATTAATCCATCAAAGTACATATATAACTCTTTATATCCAATTGCAGTCATTATAGATCTACTTCTAATATTACTTTTATGTAATTCTTTTACTTCATCTAATAATCCTAATTCTATCATTTTATCTACCCTCTTGTCTATATTAGAATAAAGATTTTCTCTATCAGTAGTAAGCCCAATGAATATGCAATCATATAATAAATTATGCCCTTCTTTACTTATATTAGTATTATTTAATCTATTTAATTCTCTTACAAGTCTTTGTCTATTGTTTACATGTGTTTTAGTATTAGGATCAATACTTAATATTTTATTAAATAACTCTTCATTAGTAAGATCTTCATAGTTATTTATATTTACTTCTTCATTAAACTTATAATCATATAAAAGTGCTGATATATATAAACCTGTACCACCCGCAATAATAACGTTCTTATTTTCTTTTAATAATTTATCTAATATTACTCTAGCATCTTTTTGATAATTAAATACTGAGTAATATTCTGATATATTTACAATATCAATAAGATGATGAGGAATATTCATCCTATCTTCTACTTTAGCAGTGCCTATATTTAATTCTTTATATATTTGCATACTATCTGCATTTATAATTTCTGCATTATATTTTTTTGCTAATTCTAAACTTAGTTTTGTTTTTCCTACTCCAGTAGGTCCTGTTATAACTATAATCATTACATTACCCTCTTAAATAATTTTTCTAATTCATAATTAGTAAAAGATATAATAGTTGGTCTTCCATGAGGACAAGTATATGGATTATCACAACTTCTTAATTTGTTTATTAATAGTTCCATTTCATCTAAACTTATATTTTCATTTGCTTTAATACTTAATTTACAACTCATAGTAATAGCAATATTTTCCATAAACTTCTCTTTATTAAAATCATTCTCTATTAATACTATTAAATCTAATAACTTCTTAATAGCTTCTTCTTCATAATCTTGTTTTAACCATATAGGATGACTTCTAAATATAAAAGTATTATCTCCAAATTCTTCTACATTAAATCCTAAATCAGTTAGTATTTTAATGTTTTCTTTTACTATGATAAATTCCTTCTTAGTAAGTTCAATAGTAATAGGTATAATCATATTTTGTATATCTTTATTAGATGGTACTTTCTTTAAATAATATTCATAATTTATTCTTTCATTCGCTGCATGTTGATCTATTAAATATATACCCAATTCATTTTGTCCTATAATATATGTTCCTTTTGCTAAACCTACAGGGTATATCATAGGTATTTCTATTTTCTTATCATTAATTATAACTTCATTAGAGGGTTCATTATGTATTATAAATTCATTATTAGTTTCATTATCAGCATTATTCTCTTCTACTTTAAAATCATTTAAAGGTAGTGTAATCTCTTCATAGTTATTTGATTCTTCTATCTTAATACTTTCTACTTCAGGTATGAGTAAAACTCTATTTAGGGCTTCTTTTATAGTAGTAGAGACTAAGTCTTTAAGTTCTTCTATCTTGCCAAACTTAATATCTTGTTTAGTTGGATGTATATTTACGTCAACTAAACTATAGTCTACATTAATGTTTAATACTACTATAGGGTATTTATCTTCTGGTTTATATGTGTGATAACTATCATTAATAGCTCTTATTAATTCATAATTTTTAACCAATCTTCCATTAACAAATGTAGTAATATGATTTCTATTTGATTTAGTTATTTCTGGATATGATATATATCCATCTATATCATATTCATCATCTGATGAACTTATCTTAATCATCTTTTTAGATACACCAAGTCCATATACCTCATTAATAACTTTTAACAAATCATTAGATCCATCAGTATTAAATAACATCTTAGAATCATTATATAAAGAAAAAGATATAGAAGGATTAGCTAAAGCCATCTTATCTACATATTCAGTAATAATAGCAAGTTCTGTATATAAACTTTTTAAATGTTTAAGTCTTGCTGGAGTATTATAAAATATATTCTTAACAGTAATTATAGTACCTTTTCTTGAATCAGCTTTAGATTCACTAATTAACTTTCCACCCTTTACTACTATCTCTGTTCCTACATCTCCTTTGCTTGTTTTCAATATTACTTCAGAAACAGACGCTATAGAAGGTAATGCTTCCCCTCTAAACCCTAATGTATTAATTCTAAACAAATCATCTTCATTTAATAATTTACTTGTAGCATGCCTTAAAAATGCATTTAAAGCATCTTCTCTATCCATTCCTATTCCATCATCAGTTACTTTTATTTCTTTAACACCAGACTCTATTAATTCTATTTTTATTTTTTTACTTTTAGCATCTATTGAGTTTTCTACCAATTCTTTAACAACTGAAACACATCTTTCAACTACTTCTCCAGCAGCTATTTTATTAGATAATATTTCATCCATTATTTTTATAACACTCATTTAATCACCTTTAAAAATTATACCATAAAAAAAGACTATTTTTTAGTCTTATCTATATAAAATAACTATTTTAATAATTCAAATATAGTTAAATCATCTACTATTATATCTCCATTAGCATATCCAATTTTTTTATAATCAAATTCATCTATCTTAGCATGAAAATCACTACCACCACTAATATATAAATCGTTCTTCTTACAAAATTCTATTAAATGTTGTTGTTGTTCAATATTTGCTCTTGTAGTAATACATTCTAATACTCTTAGATTATAATTATGCTTTAAATATAATACAAAATCTTCTAACTTCTCCATATCTTTAAAATACTTAGTAGGATGCGCTAGAGATACTATAGAATTAGTATTCTTCTCTAGTTCAAATAGTTCTTCTAAACTAATACAATATCTAGGGTGATCTTTAATATTATAAGTATATTTAATATAAGCTTCAGAAGTAGAATTTACTATATTAAGTTCATATAATAATTTATTGATTCTTTCTCTATCAAAATATATATTATTATCTATAAAGTCATTTAATTTATCTTCATTTATAATGAATTCATATTTAGCTTCTAATATCTTAAGTATTTTTTTAAACATAGATATATCATAGTTTCTATTTGTTTTTTCATACTCTTTTATATATTTATTATTAATATCAAAATTATACATTACAAAATGATATTCAGTATTATCTTTAATAACAGATAACTCTATACCTGTTATTAGTTTTAAATTATCTACTTGTTCTATTAATTTATATGCATCAAATATAGTATGATCTGTTATAGAAATTATATTTACACCATTATTAATTGATGATGCTAAAACCTCTTCTAAAGAGCTTCTTCCATCTGATAAATTAGTATGTATATGTAAATCACATTTCATAAATATCCTTATATCTTATTAGGAACTTCAATTCCTAATATATTTATTAATTTCATTGTTGTTTGATAAACAATATTAGTAAGAGTTAATCTTGAATTTCTTATATCAATATTCTCTTCAGTAAGTATTCTATTATTTGAATATAAATTATTATATAGATTAGATATTTCATATAGGAAGTCCGCAATAGAATTAAGTGATTTAGAGTTATAAGCAATATCTAATACTTTCGGAACCTCTAATAGTTTTAATACTATGTTTCTATCTATTTCAGATAATATATTTATATTACTATATTCAATATTAGAGTCTTTTGCTTTTTCTAATAAAGATTTCATTCTTATAGTTGAATATAATATATATACTCCAGTTTTACCATTCATATCAGTAAATTTAACCGGATCAAATATATAATCTGATGATCTATTC